>JBCDLG010000006.1:0-56224 GCA_038745625.1 Pseudomonadota bacterium
ACGACGTTCGATAACGTGCCTTGCCTGTCAGGGACCCGGACCGCTGTGATGATGCAGCCGTAATTGGTAACGCTGAGACTGGAACCTGCGGCATTGGTCAGGGTGAAGAGCTGCACCTCACGGCCGTCGCGCAACTGGCCGAACGTCTCGCGGCGGATATCGCTCTTCGTGGGTGTCATCGGGACGTATCAGAAACCTCTTGCGGGCACCGTCGGCGACGGGAGACAGGGCGCGCGATTGACTCACGCCGGACGCCGAACAAAGGCTACCCATGAGCCAGAAGGCAACCCCTCAAAGAAAGGACACCGTCGATGAGCCTCGGCGTTTGCTACTACCCTGAGCATTGGGACCGCAGCCAATGGCGCCAGGATGCGGAAAGGATGGCGGCGCTCGGCATAGCATTTGCCCGCATCGGGGAGTTCGCTTGGGCGCTTTTGGAGCCCGAACCTGGGGTCTTCGCCTTCGATTGGATGGATGAAGCGATCACGGTGCTAGGCGATGCTGGGGTCAACGTGATGCTCGGCACACCGACGGCAACGCCTCCTAAATGGCTTATTGATCAGTTTAGCGATATTCTGGCATGGGACAAGAAGGGTCGTGAGCGCGGCTTTGGATCGCGGCGGCACTATTGCTTCTCTTCCCCCACCTACCGCGCCGAGTCGCGCAGGATCACCGAAGCGCTCGCTAAACGCTATGGTAGCCACCCCAACGTCACCATGTGGCAGACAGATAATGAGTTCGGCTGTCATGATACCGTGCGGAGCTACTCGCCCATGGCGCGGGATGCGTTCCGACTTTGGCTCAAAGACCGGTACGGATCGATTGAGGCGCTTAACGCGGCTTGGGGTAATGTCTTTTGGTCGATGCTCTATCGCGACTTTGACGAGATCGAGCTGCCTGCAGGCACCGTGACGGAAGCCAACCCGGCGCATCAGCTCGACTTTTATCGCTTCTCTTCTGACCAAGTGATCGCGTTCCATAAGGAACAAGCCGAGATCATCCGTGCCCATAGCCCCCATGCGGTGATCACCCATAATGCCATGGGCTTTTTCTCCGGTTTCGATCATTTCGCGTTCGGCAAGCATGTCGATATTCTGACGTGGGACAGCTATCCGCTCGGCTTTCTTTCGCAAAGTCGCCGCAACGATGATTTCAAACACCGCTATCTGCGGCAAGGAGATCCGGACTTTGCCGGTTTCCACCACGATCTCTATCGCGGGTGTGCAAACTTTGCTGTGATCGAACAGCAACCAGGCCCGGTGAACTGGGCACCGGATAACCCCATCCCCCAACCCGGCATGGTCAAGCTCTGGAGCCTCGAGACCTTTGCCCATGGCGGTCAATTCTCCTCTGCTTTCCGTTGGCGGCAAGCGCCCTTTGCGCAGGAGCTGAACCACGCTGGCCTGTTGCGTCCCGATGATGCGCCAGCGGCGGTTTATCATGAGCTCGCAGAGGTGCGGGACGTACTCCCTTTCCTAAGCGGTGTGACACCGCAGGCGCGGGTCGCGCTTCTTTTTGACTATGACAGCCTTTGGATGGCGGAGATCCAGCCGCAAGGCTCTCAGTGGCATACGGACGATATTGTGCTCGAGTGGTATGCCGCCGCTCGCAGCCTCGGCGCCGACGTCGATATCCTGCCGCAAGGCGCCGATCTGTCGGGGTACAGCGTCGTGCTCGTTCCCGCCCTTCTGCATGTCACTGAAGCAACAGTGACAGCCCTCGAAACAACCGACGCATCAGTCGTCCTCGGTCCGCGATGCGGGTCGAAGGATGCCCATGGCAATCTGCCACGCGAGCTCGCGCCAGGGCCGCTCAAACGTCTTATCCCGCTCACAGTATCACGCAGCGAGACGGTGCCCGCTGGCGCCGGTACCAGCGTGTCAGATGGCGCATGGTACGGTTGGCGCGACGAGATTGAGAGCGAACTCTCGCCCATAGCGGTCGATAGCGATGGACGCGCTGCTCTTTTTCAAAACGGCCGTATCCGGTATTTTTCTGCTCTTCCTGATAGCGCGTGGCTCACATCCGTGCTGCAGACTGTTTTTGCCGAACGAGGTTTGCCGAGTGACCTTCTCCCCGAAGGCCTGCGCCTTCGGGGAGGTCGCGGCCACCAGTTCGCGTTCAACTACGCGCCCCACGAGGTCACTCTGCCGCAGGGCCTGGGACCGAATAATGACGAGGGTTTTGTCGTCGGTCAGCGGGCGCTACCGCCCGCCGGTGTGGCCATGTGGAAAGACATCGAGAACGACACATAAACTCCGTTTGCGTCTAAATAATATTGGCGTCCAGGCGTTCTCCTCCTGTGACGGCTAGCAAGTCGTCTCGGAACAGAGGAGTCTTCCATGATCAAAACCATTCTTGTGGCCGCATCGTCGGTCGCAGCCCTTTCCGCTGCTGCCCATGCAGAGCCGAAGTTCTATGCCGGCATCAATTTTGGCCAGACGTCGTTCAGTGACGGTGAGCTACGCGGCGCCAACGCTTCAGGCGCACCACGGAACATCGATATCGAATTCGATAGCGGTCAATTCATCGCCGGTTCGCTCGGCTTCATCGCCAAGCAGAACGACTATGGCCGGGTGAGGTTCGATGTCGAGGCCGCGTTCCATGACGGCGATGTCGATCAGCTCATCCTCAACGACGTCGAACGGCGTGTCCGCGACGGCTCAGAGATCTCAGCAACCACTGTGATGATCAACGCATACTACGACACACCGAAATTTGCTGAGCGTTTCCGAGGGTTTGCTGGCGCTGGCTTTGGCGTTGGTAACATCGACCACGAGGTCCGGTACCTGGTCGAGCGGCCCGAGGAGGCGGGCGGCAACCTCGCCATCGCCATCCCGTCGAGCGAAACAACGCTGGCCTATCAGTTCGTGCTCGGCGCTGAGGCAGAGATCACGCCACACCTGTCCTTTATCGTAGACGGACGGTTTGTCGAGTTCGGTGATACCCAGGTCGAGCGCTTTGTCCTGACCACCGGCGCGCTCGACAGTGTCCTTGATAGCGATAACGGGACCACCACCGTCAGTTTCGGCCTTCGCGCCCGCTTCTAGCCTCCCTCTAGAGCAGCAAGGCCGAGGGGGCAGCATACGTGCTGCCCCCTTTCTTTGTCGATAGATCTAAAGAAGGGGTGGGACGCGTCAAAGTTCTGCGAAAGTTCCTTATTCGGAAAGATGGGCTAGCTTCGCCCGCGCGGTGTGCAAACGGCTCATCACTGTACCGATCGGCACATCCATGATCTCAGCCGCTTCGCGATAGCTAAAGCCCTCGCCATAGACCAGCACCACAAGACTGCGCTGCGCCTCCGGCAGCGCATCGATCGCGTCTAGCACCTGGCCAATAAAGAGGTTGCGGTCAGGCAGCGGCGCGTAATCCTCAACGCGCTCCATCGCCTCCTCATCCAGCAGCTGCGGGACCTTGCGCCGCAAGCCGGTGCGCCAGAGATTGGCCATTACCGTGAAACCCCAGCGATCGAGATGCGTACCCGGACGGAAATACTCCCATTTCTCAAGCATCCGAAGACACGTATCCTGGACAAGGTCCTCAGCTTTTTGAGGGTCGCGGGTCAGACTGATGGCGAACCGCCAAAACCTTGGCAGCAAAGCCTCTATTCCTGCTTCGACTTCGTTTGCTGGTGCACACATGTCTGTTGGTCGTAGACATGCCGCACCCGGTTCAAAATTTGTCCTGTTTTCTTCAGAAACACTCAGCATAGGTCATCGGCCTTCAGAGCGCCGACGCCGAAGACGGGGTCACGGCCAGGCGCGCCGAGATCGGTGCTGGCGTTGGTCAAGGCCTGCCGAGCATCGCGTATATCGGCCGGCATATCCGTGTTGGTTGCGAAGTAAAGCGCCACAAAAGGTGCCGCAAACGAGGTACCCGAGCGATAGACTCCGCCTTGATGGTCTATGAAAACATCGACACCCGGCGCTGCGATATCGATATGGGGCCCACGGACGGCATCAGCATAGACGCGCTGTGCAGCGTCAAAAGCCGTCACCGCGATCACATCGTTAAGCGCCGCGGGATAGCGCGGCGGGGCATCAGGCCCGTCATTGCCTGCTGCTGCAACGATCAACGCACCCCTGTCAGTCGCGCGCTGGAGGGCGCGGTCGAGGATCTTGTTGTAGGGACCCGCCAAGCTCATGTTCACGACACGAACGTCTTCGGAGAGAAGCCAAGCGATCGCGCGGACAAGCGCGTCTACACCCGCAGCCGTTCCGCCATCGGGCAGCTCCTCGATAACTGCCGCGACGTAAAGCTCTGTGTCTGATGCCAAGGCGGGATCACGCAACAGGGCGACGACCGCACTGCCATGCTCGTTGTCCGGGGACAGAGAGTCGGCAAAGCTGCGCATATGTACCCGCGCACCCTCGGTCATCACGCTGCTGTCGATCACACCGACCGGCCGCTGCGCCCGGCATCCCATGGACGGCCAATCCATCGCCGCTGGCGCATAATGCCGAGCATTTTGGTTCGCTTGCGGACGATAGGCGTGATTGACCCCGGCGGTCACGCCGGGGGTCAGCCCTTCAAGTTCACGAATGGCCTGCACGCCAGAGCGGCTGGCGGGTATCTCCAGCACCACCTGAATCAAGCCCAACGAGCTGAGATCGTCGCGGGTCCGTACCCGGTACCCGGCGCCATTGGCCTTCCGCGTGAGATCTGCCGCCTGCGCGCGCGTGTCAGCAAGCACGACGATCTCACGTGCATCGACCACATCCTCGCTATCTGCTTCAATCTGGGCCAGCGCTGGCGGATCAAGGACAAAGCTCTCGCACGCCGAAAGCGCGACGCTCGCCGCGGCGAGAAGGAAAGCTGGTGCTGTGCGAGAGACCATGGGATTTCACCTCTGTTTGACCGTTTGGTCGCCCCGGGCCGACCACCGGTTCAAAAATTCATACCCGCGGTGAACCACCACCGTGTTGTGTCGTCGCCGAAGTCCTCAGCGCGATAGGCGCCGCGCTCCATGGAGAAGGTCGCGCGCTTGGTTCGCCAAGAAAGCGTGAGATCAAGCTCATCGCCATAGTCGTCTGCGGTCTCCGTCGCTTCAAACCGGTGCACCCGTCCATCGAAGCGCAAACCGCGAATGGGGCCGAATTGGCCGAGGCGCAAGCGCCAACCGATGGAGAGATCCTCGATTCCATCATCAGGAGTGACGAGGAAGAGATCAGCGAACCCCTGAAAGGCACGATTGGTACCCAGCGGTGTCTGAAAGGCCTCCTCCCCGCCGCCAAGACGCTCATAGCGCACGGATAGTTCCATCCGCTCAAGGAGCAATGTGCCCTCCGCTTTGCCGTAAGGGGACTTGGTGCGCGACGTTTCGTTCTCCTGCTGCGCAAGCACCCCGGACCAGGCGAGCCCCCGCCCGTCACGCCCCATCTGCCCGCGCCATTCGGCGCCCAGCGTCACGCTTTGAGCGCCGGCGACACGGGCAGTCATATCGTCCTCCTTGAGATCGAGGTCGTAGCGGAAGCCGATGATCTGGCCGAACGGCGTGGCCTTCTCCACCCGGAGCAAGGTGGCATTGCCGTCAAGTTGATCGTCTTGGTCTCGCGGACCGAGCGGCCGGTTCACCGCCAGAACACGGGTCGCGTCAACGCCGATCCCCAAGGGCAGCGTGACAAGCCCGCGCACCGCATCGAGCACCTGGTCGTTCTGCCGAAACGCCACCGCGCCGACAAAGCGCTGCTCACCCAGATTGATCCGCTGACGGCCAACCCTGACGGCGGCGGTTTGGCCGCTCCGCCCCTCAATGAAGGCTTGGTTGAGATTAAGGGTAGCGGGGTCGGGAATGACCGGCCGACCGTTGGGCGGCCCTTCGCCATCATCAAAGTTCCCCGAAAGGACGGTGACGGCCTCGACCTCGCCGAAGATGGTGATCGCCTCATAGGGCTCCATCGCACCGAACGCGGCGGCACGGAGCGTGAGCGCGTCAGCGCTGGTCTCGCCCGCATCAACGCTTTCATGGCGAAGGCGCACCGCAGCGCCCGTGTCGCTGAGTTCTGTCGACGGTGCGGCCAAAGATGCAGCCAAAACAAAGAGAACTAGCGTCGATCCCATCGAACCCCCTGGCTGCGTCCTACCGGCTCGGTGTACCTTGCGACAAGAGATGAACCGTTTGCGTCTGACGCACGACAAAGCATCATGAAACGGCAGAGGTCAGCCATGGCAGATCAACGGACACCGGACACCGAGGCGATGCTCGCAGCGCATCGTGAAGGCACCGAACCGCAAAACGAGGCCGAACGGCGCGAGCGGGCGTTCATCGCTGGCATCGCTGCGGCCAAACCCGACGACGAGCCGCTGAGTGATTTCGCCTGGGCCCGGCTCCAGCGCTCGATCGGCCAGGAAGGTGCCGCAGCCGCGGCACCGTGGTGGCGCCAGAGCCGCGTCGCCCCATGGCAGCTCGCAGCGTCCGTTGCCGCTGCCCTGGCCCTGGGACAGCTGACCATGGTCAGCCGTGTCGCCTCCGATGAGACTGCGAGCTATCAAACGGCATCGGCCAGCGCGGCTCTTCCAACAATTACCGTGGCGTTCGTTCCTGGCGCGACCGAAGAGAGCATCCGTGCGCTGCTGCTCGAGCAATCCGCCGAGATTGTCGCGGGCCCAAGCGCCCTTGGTCTTTATGCGATCCGCCCTGTTGGCGACGCTGCGATCGACGACGTCACGGCTGGCCTTGAGGAGGCCACGGACCTTATCGAGAGCGTTCAGCGCAACTGAAGGCCTAGCTGCTCAGGCACGCCGCTAAGGCCTTCTTGGCATGAAAGATCCGTGTCTTGATGGTTCCTACAGGGACATCTTCGACGTCGGCGGCTTCTGGGTAGGAGAGCCCCTCAAAGAACGTCAGATGGACAGCGGTTTTTTGCCGATCGGGTAGCTGAGACACGCATGCGCGCACACGCTCCTGATCCTGCGCGGCTGCGACCGCCGCCTCGGGTGTCGGCTCGTTATCAATCAGGCTGTCGCCGTCGTCGCCGTAATCGGTGCGTGCGGTTTTACGCAGCGCATCGATCGACTTATTGCGCGTCATGGTCAGCATCCAGGTCCTGACAGCGGAGCGGCCTTCGAACCTGCCCGCCTGGCGCCAAACATCGAGCATCACGTCGTGGAGCACGTCAGCCGCCGCCATGCGATCACCCAGCCGCGCCATCGCGAAGGCAAAAACCGCCGCCTGATGCCGCTCATAAAGCCCGCGCATCGCAGCCTCGTCACCGCCAGCCACGCGTGCCAGCAAGTCGGTGTCTGTCGCTTCAGCCAGTGCCGTGCCCTCTTCGGTGTGCCTTAAGATCCGTCGGCTCTGTCCTTAGACAACTTCGCGGGCGTGTGAATATTCTTCATGCCTGTTGGGTTTTCGGTGGGCGCGCGGCTACGGTGACGCGCGAAGGATAACCAGCAGATGCCGTCAAACCGGAACGATCACGCCGAAAACGCCGAGGACGCCCTGGACAAGCGTCTGCGTGACGCCCTGGATGACCGGCTGAACGAAGCACCGAAAGATCGGTTGAAGGACCGTCTGCGCGCCGCAAAGAGCAGCAAGCCCAGTCAAGTGCCGTCAAAGGACGCTTAGCCACGGTCCCTGTCCGGATGATGCACGATGCCAAAACCGTTTCGCACGATGCCCATGCGGCTTGCGAGAAGCGATGCGCCTCATAAGACTATTCCTTTGAATATCAATTCTTTAACGGATGTTCTCTTGAGGTTCAGCCCTTGCAATTCCGTCCCGTAGAAACCACAGGAGATAGCTCAATGGCGTTTGGCGAGCATATCGCACAGCAGGCGGAGCACGAACGGGTATCAACCCTCAGCACCGTCGAATGGAACGGATGTCAGGTGGTCAACGCCTCATCGGGCGATACGATCAGCTGGCTGATGGACAGCCTGGACGCGGGTAACAAGCGGCGGCTTTGTTTCACCTCAGCGCATCCCTTGAGCCTAGCCCGGCATGACCCCTACCTCGCGACGGCTTTGCGCGGCATGGACGCCCTTCTGCCCGACGGATCAGGCGTTGCCACCGTCAAGCACGAGACAGGGCATCGGCTTTGGGTGAACCTCAATCCGCGCGATCTTGTCCCGGCAATCCTGCAGGCTTTGCCTGTCGGAACGCGGTTTTTTCAGCTTGGCGCGCGGCGTGCGATCACCAAACAAGTGGCGCTTAACCTCTCGGCGACATGGCCGCATCTCAAGCTTGTTGGCTGCCAAGACAACGCGTTCCAGCCGTGGGACTCGGCTCAGGTGGTACAGAAGATCAACCGCGCGTGCGCCTCAGTCGTGCTTGTCGGCATGGAGACACCGCGACAGGAGCTCTGGATGGAGCGATATGCCAGCCAGCTGGAGGCTGAGCTCGTTCTCGGTGTTGGCAGCCTTTTCGACTTTGCAGCCAATCATCTGTTTGAACGGCGCTGTCCCGCCGACAGCTTGCGAACGAAGGGCACCTGGCAGCTTCGAGTCGGCGGCCCGACGGTCGTTGGATCGCCACCCCTCTCGGCCTGAGAGCAACGGCGCGAGCCTTTGCAGCATGCGGCACCCGTCTTGCAATTTGCAAAGACCGGTCTTGCAATTTGCGGGACTGTTTCGCGAAATCTTTGATATTTTGGGGTCTTCTTCCTGGCACGCGTCGTGACTCTTAATCTCTGAAGATCCGGATGAGGGTGACCAATGGTGACGCGAGAACGAGGGAGACCCGCGATGTCGGGCCAAGAAACCAGCAGGGCTTCTGATAGCGAGCTCGAGATCGCGCTGCGCAATGCTGTGATCGACCAGGCGCTTGATTGCGTGGTGATCATTGATGGCGACGGCAAGATCGTCGAATTCAACCCCGCCGCCTGCAGCACCTTTGGCTATAAACGTGAGGACACGATTGGCCGGAACCTGGCTGATGTCCTGGTGCCCGAGCGCTACCGACAGATGCATGTCGACGGGATGGAGCGCTACAAAAGGACGGGCGATGGTCCTGTCATTGGTACACGGATTGAGATCGAAGCGCTCTGCGCCGACGGATCGGAAATCCCCGTCGAACTCGCTATCACCCCTGTCGAATGCTGCGGCGAGCATTATTTCACCGCCTATCTTCGTGACATCAGCCTACGGATTGCGGCCGAGACCGAGATCCGGAGCTCACAGAATAAGTACCAAAACCTCTTTGATCTCTCCACCGACGCCATCATTGTCCATACGCTCGACGGCATCATCGTCGAGACCAATGGCAAGGCGAGCGTACTTCTTGGACGATCGCGCGACGACCTTGTTGGCTGCCACGTGAAAGAGCTGCACCCCGAAAGTGCGCTCGAAGCATCCCGCGACGCCGTTGCCCGCGTACTAGAGGGTGAAGAGCTTCGCATCGAGACCGAGTTTCTTGGTAAGGATGGAAAACCCTTCGCCGCCGAGCTGACAGCACGCCGGGTTGAGACCGATGAAGCCGCGCTGGTCCACGGCGTCGTACGCGACATTTCCGAACGCAAGCGCCACGAGGCCGAGCGTGAACGCTATGAAAAGCTCCTCGCCCATTCCCAGCGTCTCGCGCAGGTCGGAAGCTTTGAGTGGACCGCAGCAACCGATGAACTCCTTTGGTCGAAAGAGACTTATGCGATCTTTGGCCTTGATGAATCGCGCCGTGTTCCAACGATCAAAGAGTATCGAGACCGGATCCATCCGGACGATCGCGCGTTTATTGATGCATCGCTGAGGCGAGCTGTCGAAGACGGCGAAGCCTATGAAATCAGCCATCGGGTCCATTTGGAAGATGGCACAACACGGGTGATTGAGGGGCGCGGCGAGCCTGTCTGCGACAAGGACGGCAAGACCATCAAAATCGTCGGCACACTGCAAGACATCACCCGTGTGGCTGAAACCAATGAAGCGCTGATGAAGGCCAAGGAGGACGCCGAGGCTGCTAACGTGGCCAAGAGCCATTTTCTCGCCTCGATGAGTCACGAGATGCGCACACCGCTTAACGGTGTCATAGGTCTTTTGGATCTGCTCGGCGAGACAAAACTGACAGATCAGCAAACTGAATTCCTTGAGACTGCAACCGCATCAGCGGACGCGTTGCTCACGCTGCTGTCCGACCTTCTTGACCTCTCTCGGATTGAAGCGGGAGAAATGGATATTGAGATCGCGCCGATGCGGACCGCGGAGTTCGTCGAGCAGTCGCTTGAGATCATCAAAGCGACCTATGAGAGCGAACAGCCCGACATCCTTGTCGAGATTGATCCCAGCGTCCCAGCACGGATTGAGGCAGACGGCGCGCGTCTGCGGCAGGTTTTGACCAACCTCCTCTCCAACGCTGTCAAATTCACCCCTTCAGGTCAGGTGCGCGTGGTCTGCGGATATGACGAGCGAAAAGGACATTTATCCGTAAGCGTTGAGGACCAAGGGATCGGCATAACCCCTGATAAACTTCGCACGCTCTTCGATCGCTTCACCCAGGCCCATACCGGACTTAGTCGCCGGTATGGCGGCGCTGGCTTGGGTCTCGCAATCAGCAAGAACCTTGTGACATTGATGGACGGCACAATCAGTGTCGAGAGTGAACTAGGACAAGGATCACGGTTCACATTCTCCATACCCGCAACCGTGATCGAAAGTCCTCGACGCGAGCGACCATCGGCCCGAGACCAGATCGACAACGAACGGCCTCTTGATGGTCTTCGGATCCTACTCGCTGAAGACAGCGACACCAACGCGCTTGTGGTCACACGGAAACTCCAGGCCCGCGGCGCCGATGTTGATCGTGCCATCAATGGCCGCGAAGCTATCGATTTTATCCGGACACGATCCTATGACGTCGTCCTTATGGACGTCTCGATGCCTGAAGTGGACGGCCTCACCGCCACAAGGTGCATTCGCGACGACGCCGGCATATCGCCCCATCTTCCTATCATTGCTCTCACTGCCCATGCGCTGCGCGGCGATAAGGAGCGCTGTCTCGCCGCGGGTATGACCGACTATGTCGCAAAGCCCATCGCGATGCCGGAGCTGATCGAAGCGGTGCTTCGCCATACGGGCAATGATACCCCACCGCCGCACATCTTATCACCGGCGAAGGCGGCCGCGGATTGGGATAACGATCTCGACCTCTACGCCGAAGTTCTACAGACCTATGAAGACGAACTGCGTTTATGCCGTGGACGGCTGGTTACGGCCCAAATGCCTTTTGACGCGGTATCGATTGCACGCGAGGCTCATTCACTGAAAAGCTCGGCGGGCAATGTCGGCGCCGAGCATCTCCAACAGCTCGCTGTCGAGATGGATGCGCTTTCTAAGGAGGACCGCTATCCCAATATGGTGGCGCTCCTTCCAACGCTCCTCGTCGCGGTCGATGACACAATCGCCGCGATCAGCGCCACGCGCCGGGGAATGGCATCATGAAGACCCGGGTGCTGATCATCGAAGATAGTCCATCCATGGCCAGGACTTATGAAGGTTTCCTGCGCAAAGCCGGTATGGACGCGATCACCGCTGGCAACAGCGAAGATGGCATCCAAGCGATCACCGAGCGAGAGCCCGACGCGGTCCTCCTTGATCTGCATTTGCCCGATGGATCAGGCCTCAAAGTCTTAAAGTGGATGCAGACCAACGGCCACAAGATGCCGGTGATCGCCATGACCGCGAATGGCTCGATGGCGACAGCGATCGAAGCGATGCGCGAGGGTGCGCGCGACTTCTTGGTCAAACCCTTCGCGGCCACGCGGTTGGTCTCCGCGCTCGAACAGGCATTTGCACGGACAGAACCGGCTGCCTCCATGACAAGCGCCGAGCCGCAGGCCGACGTTGCTGCACCCACACCGGAAACTGACAGTCACCCAAACCCGCTCACAGAGTTTCTCGGCTCATCTCTGGTGATGAAAGCTGTGTTCCGGACCATTGAGGCGGCAGCGCCCAGCAACGCCAATGTGATGATCACGGGCGAGAGCGGCACAGGTAAAGAACTCGCCGCTGAAGCCATTCACCGGCAGTCGCGCCGGGCGCAACGCCCACTGACCATTCTCAACTGCGCTGCTATCCCCAAAGATATGCTCGAAAGCCATGTGTTCGGTCATGTCAGAGGCGCCTTCACCGGCGCCATTGCTGACCGTCAAGGCGCCGCCGAAATGGCTGATGGCGGCACCTTGTTCCTCGACGAGTTGGGTGAGATGGACCTCAACCTGCAAAGCAAACTCTTACGGCTTTTGCAGTCGGGTACCTATTCGCGGGTGGGCGAAGCGCGCGAGCGGCGCGCTGACATCCGCTTCATCGCGGCGACCAATCGCCGGCCCGATGAAGCGATCCGTGACGGGTATCTGCGCGAAGATCTGTTTTTCCGTCTGAGTGTGGTTCCTATTGTCATGCCACCTCTCCGTGAACGCGGCGGTGATGTTATGCTCCTTGCTCAGCGTTTCCTGAGAAGGTTCGCCTCCGAGGAGCATAAGAGGTTCCGTGCTTTCGATGAGAGCGGCCGGGCCTGGCTGGCGTCGCAGCCCTGGTATGGTAACGTCCGTGAGCTTATGAATATTGTGCGCCGCGTAGTGATCCTGACGAACGACGTCGAAACCGAGGTCACAGCAGATGATCTCATGCTATGCGCACAATCCGGAGCGCACCCAGCGGCGCAATCAGCGTTGACGACAAGTCGCAACAACACCGGAAGCGGTAACGTGGTGGAACCCCTCCACTTGACCGAACGCCGGGCGATCGAACAAGCCCTGGCGGTGACCGAAGGCAACATCCAAGAGGCTGCGAGACTTCTGGAAATCAATCCGTCAACTATTTATCGCAAGCGTACAGCTTGGAGCTCAGGCTAGAAGAGCTGCAGTGCGCTGGTGTCGAAGTTGCTCAAGTTCGGGAAGATGGCGTTGATCTCTGAGGTGTTGAGACCGAACCACCTGGCGAGCTCCGCACCATACTGATCGACAGAGATCTGCGGGATCAAGGCACCGCGCTTGAAGTCCTGATCGTGATCCGAGTCAAACACCGGCACTTCGCCGTGGATCTCCTGGCCATTGACCGCGCCGCCCACCACGAAATGGTGGCCGCCCCAACCGTGATCGGTACCTGTCGCGTTGGCTGTCAGTGTTCGGCCAAAATCCGATGCCGTGAACAACGTGACCTCATTGGCAAGCCCAGCACCTTCAATCGCATTTTGGAAGCTGGTGATCGCATCGGAGACCTGGGCGAGCCGGATTGGTAACTTACCAGCTTGGTCGTTATGCGTATCAAAACCACCGACACTTGCGAAAAATACTTGGCGGCTCACACCGATGGTGCCGCGCGCTTGGATGACGTTGGCGATGCTTCCCAACTGGTTCGACAAGCTGTTGCCGGTGATCACAATCGAGTCGCGCAGCGTTTGGCCGGAGATTGCAGCTGCGAGAACCTCAGTATCATCAATAGCGCGAGCCTGTTGCGCGATGATATCACGCATCATCGGATTCGTCGCTCCTTGTGCTGATGTTCTATAGTAGTCACGTATCATTGATGGCAGCGTTGAGCTGCCGAAGAGTGAACTGCTTGTAGGCCAGACGGCTTGAACAGAAGCCGATGAGGGCAGTGCCATGGGTTGGGTCTGCTGACCCGCGAGGAATACGGCGTTCGAGCCTGTGCTCATAGCTGTGAAAGGTGACGCCTCCGCAAAGGCGTCCAGGACGTTACCGCCCCATCCTGTTCCTGCTCCTTCGGCTCCGAAGGACTGCCACGTCGACTGCTGGTCGTTGTGCGATTGCAGACGGCTGGGCAAAACCGAAGTTTCATCGATCACGTTCTGGCGGGTGGTCGGCTCGATCAACGGGCCGACATTAGGCACGATCGCGGCACGACCCGACTCAAAGAGTCCATGAAGACCACTCATCTCAGGCGGCATGCCAAACACGCGACTACCATAATCAGAGGCGTTGGTTGGGTTGAGCGCAAGAAGCGATGTGCGGTCTCGCGCCGTTGGTGTTGCTGTACTAGCAAAGGTATCAAGAATGGAAGTCCGCGCGGATGACCATGTGTTATAGGAAGTCGTGTCCTGACCGATCAGGATATCGTGGCAATCGACACCGCCATACAAAAAGACACAGACGAGCGCCTTATAGCCTGTTGTATCAGCCGCTAGGGCTCCCATTTGGGCAAACGGGCTGAGCCCTAGCGCAGCCCCGGAGGATTGCAAAAAATGGCGTCGCGATAACATCGTTGATCTCACCTTTGAACCATAAACTCAGGGGACGTCACCATCATCATCAGTGCCACCTCGCGGCGTTCACGTCGATCCTCGTCTTGATCGCTGCCAGCGATCTCAAGCAGTGATACGGAGTCGATAATCGCCTGACGGTTGCTATCGCTCAGAGTACCACCTGTCAGTAGGCGGTCGAGGCGACTTACGTAGGTCTCAACGTTGTCGACGTCTGTGTCGATTGATGAGAAGTCGAGATTTGCCACGTTGGCGTTCGAACCATCCAACGACGGGCCGTCAATAAAGCTCTCCATCGTATTGATATATGTAATGAGTGTGTTGCTCGTAACGATCTGAAACTCTGGTGCTACCAATCCCGCTGCCGCACTCTCCGTGTTCGGTGCGACATAGCCTGGTCGGAAATCATTGAACACGGACGGCGAAAAATACGCGTTCATGCCAAATCTGTTCATTGCGTTGAGCGACGTCAGGTCAAGCGCAGTTGGCAATGGACCAGTCGTTGTAACCGCTTGCTCCGCCCGAAATGCACGAAGATAATGAGCCAGTCGAAGAATAGGCGTCCTTAACTTCCCGTGGTTGTCATTTGTCGGAACACCCCGCGCCTCCTCGTCCAGGAGAATAGCGGTCACCGTAGCAGCCATGTCACACCGAGCACCGGTCCCAACCGTTTGGCCGCCAGGCATCTCAAACAGTCCAGCCTCAAATGCCGACGCCACACGCTCAACATACGCTGGCGACGGATTCGACGTGACCAGTTTCTGAATGAGCTGCTTCGACACGAAAGGTGCGACATTGGGGTGAGCAAGGAGATAGTCGAGCGCTGCGTCGACGCTAACCAATGCATCAGTACCTAAATCGATTGTAGTACCCAGAAACGATTTTGGACCATCTTCGTGCTGAACCGTGAAGCCTTCCATCGGCAGATACCGATTATCATCAAAGATCATCGGGTTACCGAAGTTAGTGTCGGCCCAGCTCAGCCCCGTGAACACGGCCGCCAAACCTTGTACATCGTCAATTGTATAGGTCTCGGTACCTTGTCCGGTCCCATCACTATTGAGGTTCTCCAAACCGATAGTGAAGAGCTGCATCACTTCGCGAGCATAATTCTCATCAGGCACGAAACCCGTGACTAGATCCTCTCTGCGGTTTCCGAGATGGGTAAGATAAATACCCATAACCGGATTAAGTGACACATCTTTAATCAGTGTACAGTAATTTCCAAGAGCTTGGTTCTGAAGGATATCGAGGTAGGTCGAAAAGGATCGGCGAACACCAGAGATTGCTATAGTGCTGTCCTCCAGGGACACGACAACAATCTGAGACAGGGCGTAAGCAACCCGTTGTCTCAGCTGGTCGTCACCATGCACAGCGCGCTCCCAAAACAACTCACTGAACGTCGCGGTAGAAACGCTCTTCTCAAGAAAATGGGCTTCGATGCGATCAACAACGGACACAATCGGCTGATCGATCTGGTCGAGTATCCAGGCCTCGATACCAATCGATTGCAATTCGGCGATGTCCTCCTCCGAACCGCCAAAGGATGCCTGGTTGAAAAACTTGACGGCATCTTGATCGTCCGGCAGCGGAAGAGGCGTCGGCGCTGGTTCTGGGGCAGGCTCAGGCGTTGGCTCCGGGGTAGGTTCGGGAGGTGGCGTAGTTGTCACCTCAGGAGCGGTTGGCGCGGCCTCGCCATCATCAGGCGCCACAGAGATTTTACAGGCCGCCAGCACCGAGACGGCCGCGAGTGTCACAACAATTTGAACAATCTTGATCATCGCAATCCAAAAGAGGCCCGTTGGCTTCATGAGGGGTCGTTACAAATTTCTATCGCGTGAAGTTGGCAGTTCCGTGGCACTCATATGACCAGCCACATGGGCTTGCCGCGGAAAAACCATCAACACGTCCTGAATTGGGGTGCATAGGAACTAAGGGTTAAAGTATCATCCGTGCACCCGACTAGCGCTAAGGAAATCTAAACCGCATTATTCTGTTTTCGGATAGAATCGATACGTCTCTTAAGGACTGCGCCAACGGTGAACAGTTGCAATCTTCTCACAATAGAATGCTTGACGGATGATGGTATTCCGCGGCAGCAGCCCTGATTCTTCCAATCCTGCTTGATTCTTCGGTGCTTAGTGAAAAAACCGCACACGTCATCTCGTCAGTGCAGGAGCCAGTCTCCAAAAGCCGTTGTATAAATTTTTAGTCCAGGACACTCCCGGCCCCGGAAAAACCAATATCAAATGGATTGATCCGTATTTTAAGCAAACTTTTCCTGTCCAAAATGTTCGAAAAAAGTTGGCCTGCTTCTTCGCTCCGCGAACCCTGGATCACAACCATAAGGAGAATCTGGATCGATTAATCGCGTATACGGAGAAATAGCTGATCGATTCGGTGCACCTCAAACCGGATTGTCGGTGGATAGGCGTCACCGCGATAACGCGACGACGCCACACCCGTCGGTTGCAATTGTTAGCGAGGCTGCATCCTGATCGCGCCGTCGACGCGGATCGTTTCGCCATTCACGTAGTCGTTCTCGATGATGAACTGCGCGGTCTGCGCGATCTCTTCGGGCTTGCCGAGGCGCTTGGGGTTCACCGGCTGCTCGTTGAGGGAGCGGATCGCCTCGTCGGGCAGCGCATTGAACAGCGGCGTATGGATGAGGCCTGGTGCAATCGTGTTGCAGCGGATGCCGAACCGGCCAAGGTCGCGTGCCACCGGCAGGGTCATGCCGACGATCCCGCCCTTGGACGCACTATAGGCCGCCTGCCCCATCTGCCCCTCAAAGGCCGCGACCGACGCTGTGTTGATGATCACCCCGCGCTGGACGGCATCGCCGACCGGGTCATTGGCCATCATTTTCTCGGCCGCGAGACGAAGCACGTTGAACGAGCCCACAAGATTGACGTCGATGACCGTGCGGAAGAGGTCGAGAGAATGCGGGCCTTCCTTGCCCACGGTCTTCGACGGCGTGGCGATGCCGGCGAAGTTGCAGACGATATGCAAGGTGCCAAAACGCGAGACGGCATGATCGACCGCGGCTTGTACAGAGGCCTCGTCGGTGACATCGGCCATCATGAAATCCGCGGCGTCCCCGAGCTCAGCTGCCAGAGCAGTGCCCTTGGCTTCATCGCGATCAAGGATCAGCGCCTTGCCGCCATTGGCGACGAGCATCCTCACTGTGGCTTCGCCGAGACCCGATGCGCCGCCAGTGACGAGCGCGCCTGTGCCTTCGATTTTCATGGTGTCCTCCATTGTTATGCTGCCGCGGGATAGCGACCTGGATCGCCCGTTGAAACGGCGAAGTGCTGCGGCAGATCCGGCAGAGCTTGGCGCACCGGCCAAGCCGCGCTAGCTCGCCGCGATGGAAAGCTCCTGGGATCCCGCAAAGATCAAATCCGTGGTTGTCGTCGGTGGCGGACAAGCCGCAGCGCAAGCCATCCAATCCCTCCGGCAGGGCAAGTTTGACGGCACCATCACGCTGATCGGCGATGAGGACGCCCTACCCTACCAGCGGCCACCGCTCTCCAAAGCCTATATGAAAGGCGAGCTCGCCAAGGAGCGGCTCTTTTTTAAACCAGATACGTGGTACAAAGAGCAAAATGTGACGCTGCGCCTTAGTGAAACAGCAACATCGATCGACCGTGCAGCGCGGACCGTCACGACGCAAAACAGCGACATCTACACTTATGATGCGTTGATCCTCGCCACGGGGTCCCGCCCGCGCAAACTTCCTCTGACTGGCGCGGGCCTCGACGGCGTTTTCGACCTCCGTACCCTGCGTGATGTGGAGGCGATGCAGCCTTCGATGGTCGCTGGCAAACGGCTTGTGATTATCGGTGCTGGTTATATTGGCCTGGAAGCCGCGGCCGTAGCACGGCAGCTGGGCCTGGAGGTGACAGTGCTTGAGCGGGCATCGCGCGTCCTTGAGCGGGTGACCTCGCCCGTGATCAGCGCCTTTTATGAGGACATCCACCGCGCCGAAGGCGCCCAGATCCGGACCGGGGTGACGACTGAAGCTATTGAGGGCAACACTGAGGTGACCGGCGTGCGTCTTGACAGCGGCGAGGTTGTTCCAGCTGATCTCGTCTTGGTAGGCATTGGCATTCAGCCGAATGATGATCTTGCGTCGGAAGCCGGCCTCGCCTGCCCCGATGGCATCGCTGTCGATCATGACGCGCGTACGGACGACCCCAGGATTTTTGCAGCAGGCGATTGCACGCGGCGGGATCTCGTCCATTACGGTCGAGAGGCGCGTCTTGAGAGCGTTCACAACGCGATTGAGCAAGGCAAGCAGGCGGCGGCCGCGATCCTCGGGAAGACCCGCCCTCCCGAGGACTGCCCCTGGTTCTGGTCGGACCAATACGACCTCAAACTCCAGATCGCGGGGCTTTCCCTCGGCCACGATGAGATCGTCATCCGCGGGGAGCAGGCCGACCGCAAATTCGCCGTCTTTTATCTCAAAGAGGGCAAACTCATCGCCGTTGACGCCATCAACAGCCCGCCGGAGTTCATGGTCTCCAAAAAGCTGATCATCGCAGGGGCGGTGATGGACCCCGAGACCTTGGCCGATCCGGCGATATCCATGAAGGACATCGCCGCAGCAGCTATGGCTTAGTGCTCGTGATCATCGCTGATCAGCGGGGGGCTGATCATATCGCTGAAGAAGAGGCTGTTCATCAAGAGCTTGTTCGTACCCAGGAACGTCGCGCGGAACACCGGGTTGTCCGACATCAGAACGACATTGCCGCGCCCCACCGGCTGAGCGATCACAGCTGGTGCGCCCGCAAGCTCCTCCTGGCGACGCTCCGAGATATAGCCGCTCAAGAGGACGTCATCGCCTGGATAGGCTGAGACCACCGCGTAGGGATTATCCTCTGGCCAGCTGAGAACGCTGGTGGTGTTGCGGTGAGCAGGCAGGAACCGGTCGGCGTAGCCGAAGCCAATCGGATGGCTGTTGTCGAGATCGGTGGCAACAATGGCGCCTCCAATCACATGTTTGGCGTTGTTGGCCAGCATATCGTCATAATTGATGCGCTCATGCTGGTCTGCGCCATCATCATCGTCACTCTTATGTTCCGTGAGATCAGTGAACGTCTCTTGTGCCCAGATCGCAGAGTTACGGAACGCGATCAGTGTGCCGCCCTCTTCGTGGATCCATTGATGAACTCGCTCGGTCACACTTTCGCTGAGCTTGGCATTGCCGCCCGGCAAGATGATGTGGGTGTAGCGCGACCAGTCCATGCCGCCGAGTTCCGGGATCCGACGGATCGTGACAGGGATCTCCATCTCGAAATCGAGGAGGTGCCAAACCTCCCCCATGTCATAACGGGCAACACCGCCATCCATCAGAAGAAGGATGCTCGGCTTCTTAAGCGCATCAAAACTCGGCCCACCGACAGTTTTCATAGACACATCGCCGCCGCCCGATAGCGCCGCAACCACGGGAATGCCCTCCTGAGCCGCAACCGAGCGCGCCAGAAGATGCACCTTCTCGTCATCCACCGTCTGCCCGACCAGCGGTACAAACAAGGTGCCAGCACCAAAGGCCTCAACACCGTTGGTCGTACGGATCGTGAAGTCTTCTTCAGCGGCGCGCACCAGGAGCCCCTCGCTCAACAGACGATAGGCGGCCTTCGGTGCCAGGTGATCTGTCCAAGGAATGATATAGCCATAGGTCGCCTTGGGCGGCAGCGTCGCCTTCGCCGTGTGCGGCCGCACGGGCAGCACTTCGCCGAGCAGGGCGGGCACGAATCGGCCAACGCCGCGGCGGTCATCGGCCCGCACACCCAGTGAAGCGTAGTCGAGATCATAGGCCAGCGGCAGCGTCCATCCGCTGACATCATAAAAGACCGACTCCTCGAACTCCGTCACGCGGTCAAAGATACCGCGGATCATCCGGTACTGCGCCTGGTCGAGACTGACGATGAACGCGTCGTCTGGGGTGTAGGCGATATCGCCGACCTCTACCGTATCGGCCAAGCGATGCACGGTGATGTCATGACGCTGAAGGAGTTCTAGGAACCGGCCAAGCCGCGTGCGGTCACCTTGGGTCGTGAAGACATAGGCCTTGGTCGGGTCTTGTGCCGCATCTTCCGCTGCCTGCTCGAAGAACCCGCGATGATAGGCAGCAATAGCGTCTTTCTCGTCAAGGGCGCCGGCAACAGTGCTCAGTGTGGTGCGGAAATGTGTGCGAACATTGTCAGCATAATCCCGCATGCCGTTGGGCGACTCGACGGAGCCGCCGCGCGCTGCACCAACCTCGAACAGGATTCCGATGCTGCCATTGATCTGCGGATAGGTGGATCCTTTGCCGACATAGTAGTTATCAAAACGCTGTTCGGTGTAATAGAGCCGCGCTTCACTATCGAGGAAATCGCGATGGAACTCGCCAATCCCTTTGGCGAATGCGCGCGATTGCTCTGGGATTAGAGGGTTCAAGCGCTTCGGCTCGCCGGGGTGGAAGTAGTACGTCGCGTTGCTTCCCATCTCGTGGTAGTCGCCGGTTACTTGCGGCTTCCAGCGGTGCCAAGCGCTGATCCAGGCGCGCGGCTCGGGCTGCGTGGCAAGCAGCCATTGCCGGTTGAGGTCCAACCAGTAATGGTTCGTGCGTGCCTCCGTCCAAAGCTGGTGCTGCTCATGGGCAGGATCTGTCACACGAACGGCACCGCCAAAGGTATCAACATGGTCCGTACGCCGCGTGTGCCCGTCAGGATTGAGCGTCGCCACCATGAGGATGACAGCATCCTCCAGCGTCGCCTCAACATCGTCATCCATAGCGGCCGCAAAGTGATAGGCGGCCGGGAGCACTGCGTCCATTGAAGACGACTCCGCTCCGTGGACGCCATAATTGATCCAAATGATCGCCGGAGCATCATCGTCCAGCGGCTCACCCTCTAGGCTCGCAAGATGAGCCTCGCGAATGTCTTCAATATCGTCATGGTTCTCTGGGGAGGTCACCGTCAGGAGGAGGATCGGGCGGCGCTCATGGGTTTGGCCGATTTCCTCGACGGTGATCCGGTCGGACTGCTCGGCCAAGAGCTCCATATAACTGACGAGCTGATGGTGCCTGACAGCATAATCGCCGAGGCCAAAGCCGAGATGCTCATCGGGTGTGGTGATGTCGTCATCGTACCGGACGTCGCTCGGCACGATCTCCGCAATTGGGAGCGCCCACGCCAGTCCCCATGCGGCAGCCACTGTCGCAACCGCCGAACCCACACATCGCCACACACGCATATCGCTCTCGCTCCCAGGCTTTTGTGGGCACTATGTGGAGCGCTCAGGCAGGGGTCAAACGCCTATACTTCTCAATGATGTCATCAAGGTCGCGGTTGAAGGCTGCGAGCTCTTCGCCCGACACAAGATCAAGCCCGGCCGCGCCTGAAGAGGTGAGCGCCGCCACAATGTCAGCATAGGTATCCTCACCTTCTGGCGTCAGACGGAGATAGGAGCGCCGGCCATCCTCTTGCGACGCTTCCCGGCGAAGGAGGCCGCGATCAACCAGAGCCTGGACCGCGCGGGAGACAATCGGCTTGTCCATCGGCGTGATCTCGACCACCTCGGTGGACGTTCGGCCCGGTTTATCGGCCACCGCCGCGAGCACGCGCCACTGGCTCAGATTGAGCCCGCTCGTCTTTTGCACCTCGGCCGCGACCCGGCGCGCGACGAGATCGGCAAGCACCGTCACCTTGTAGCTCCACGCCGTATCGAGCGCGAAAGCTGGCGCGCTATCGGGGGTCGTGCGCGTGTCTTTTGCTGGCTGCATCGCCCGTCCAATTTAGTTGCAATCAGAACCACTTCTTTTTACAACTAACGAACAATGCCTTTCATTGCAAGCTGAGGAGCGTTCGATGGCTGATCTTTTCGAGAACCCCGTTGGTCTTGATGGTTTTGAATTCATTGAGTTTTCTGCGCCTGAGAAAGGCGTTCTTGAGGCCGTTTTTGAAGCCATGGGTTTCACCCGCGTCGCCCAGCACCGCTCCAAAGATGTCCATCTCTGGCGTCAGGGCGGCATCAATCTCGTCGCCAATTATGAGCCGCGCTCGGCCGCTTGGTTCTTCGCCCGCGAACATGGCCCTTCAGCCTGCGGTATGGCCTTCCGTGTACGCGATGCCCGCAAGGCCTATGACCACCTGATCGCACAAGGCGCTGAGCCTGTGCATGTCGAAACCGGCCCGATGGAATTGCGCCTACCAGCGATCCGCGGCATCGGCGGCGCGATCCTTTATCTCGTTGATCGGTATGATGATAATCTCTCGATCTATGATATCGATTTTGAGTATCTCGAAGGCGTTGACCGCAACCCTGTTGGCGCGGGCTTCGAGGTCATCGATCACCTCACGCACAATGTCTACACCGGCCGGATGGCCTATTGGGCAGACTACTACGAGAAGCTCTTCAACTTCCGCGAGATCCGGTTCTTTGACATCAAAGGCGAGTATACGGGCCTCACTTCCAAAGCGCTGACCGCGCCGGATGGAAAGATCCGTATTCCGCTCAACGAAGAGGGCGAAGGCGGCAAAGGCCAGATCGAAGAGTTCCTGCGCGCGTTCAATGGCGAAGGCATTCAACATATCGCCTTCTCTTGCCAGGATCTCGTGGCCTGCTGGGACAACCTCAAAGCACGCGGCATCCCCTTCATGACCGCACCGCCGGACACCTATTACGAGATGCTGGAAGGCCGCCTCCCCGGTCACGGTGAACCAGTGGATGAGCTGAAGGCTCGCGGCATCCTGCTCGACGGCACGACCGAAGGCGGTAGCCCGCGCCTCCTCCTCCAGATTTTCTCCGAAACGCAGCTTGGCCCGGTGTTTTTCGAGTTCATCCAGCGCAAGGGTGATGACGGCTTCGGCGAAGGCAACTTCAAGGCCCTCTTTGAGTCGATTGAACGTGATCAGATCAATCGCGGTGTTTTGAATGTGAAGGAGCCAGCCTAATGGCTGGCACCGGTTTCACCTTGGGCGGCGTGCATCACGTCGCCTATCGCTGCAAAGACGCCAAAGAAACCGTCGACTTCTATCGTGATGTCCTTGGCATGCCGTTCGATATTGCGTTTGCGGAGGATCACGTGCCCTCAACCGGCGCGTATGATCCCTACATGCATATCTTCCTCGATGCGGGGAACGGCAACATTTTGGCATTCTTTGAGTTGCCAGAGCAGCCAGAGATGGACCGGGATCAGAACACGCCCGAATGGGTGCAGCATATCGCTTTCCGTGTACCAACCCTTGGCGATCTGATGACGGCGAAAAAGCGCGTCGAGGATCACGGCATTGATGTGATCGGCCCGACCAATCACGGGATCTTCAAGTCGATCTACTTCTTTGATCCCAATGGCCACCGCCTAGAACTTGCCTGCGATACGGGGACGCCGGAGCAAATGGCTGAGCTGCGCCGTGTAGCGCCGGATATGCTGGCTGAATGGTCTCAGACCAAGCGCGCGCCCCAACACGCCGCCTGGCTCCACGAAGCCGCCCGTGACGAGCACGAGTGATGGACGAGAGTCAGCAGCTCGCATCAGGTGCCATGCGGCCCTTTGTCGGCAGCCGCGATTTCGAGCTGTCGAGCCGTTTCTACGAGGCGTTGGGGTTCGAGCTCCATGACGTCGCGCCGCGCCTCAGGATGGCCAAAAAAGAGACGATCGAATTTCTGCTGCAGGACCACTATCAAAAAGACTGGTGCGACAACTCCATGATCTTTGTCGAGGTTGCCGATGCAACGGCATGGTGGACCATGATCAAGGGTGTTGTTGCGGATCCTCAGTTCACGGATGCCAAGTTGCAAGGACCACGCGATGAGCCCCATGGGCTGGTCACCTATCTGTCCGATCCGTCGGGCATACTCTGGCAATTCACACAATTCCAATGATCGACATGCGTCCAGGTATGACGGAGAGGCAATATGAAACTCGCTAGCTTAAAGAATGGCCGGGATGGTCAGCTTGTCGTCGTCTCGAAAGATCTCGAGCGTTATCTGCCTGCGGATGAGGTTGCCGCGACCCTGCAAGATGCGCTGGATCGTTGGTCGGAGGTCGAGAGCTCTCTGCGAGAGCTGAGCGCCAAGGTTGATGACGGCGATGGAGAGCCGTTCTACGAGGCTGAATGCGCCTCTCCCCTCCCCCGTGCTTTTCAGTGGGCCGATGGTTCAGCCTATGTGAACCACGTGGAACTGGTCCGTAAAGCGCGCGGTGCGGAGATGCCCGAAAGCTTCTGGACCGACCCGCTGATGTATCAAGGCGGCTCAGACAGCTTCCTTGGCCCGCGTGAACCGATCGTGATGCCCACCGACGAAGGTTGGGGCATCGACATGGAGGGCGAGGTCGCCGTGATCGTTGATGATTGCCCGATGGGGATCGCGGCAGAGGACGCTCTTGGCAAAATCCGTCTCATCATGCTGGTCAACGACGTCTCCTTACGCGGATTGATCCCTGGTGAGCTCGCTAAGGGCTTTGGTTTCTTCCAGTCGAAGCCCTCTAGCGCCTTCAGTCCCTGCGCTGTGACCCCGGACGAGCTGGGCGATGCTTGGAAAGACGGTCGCGTGCATCTACCGCTGTCGGTTGACTACAATGGCGAAGCCTTCGGCCGGGCGCATGCTGGAACTGACATGACCTTCCATTTCGGCGAGCTGATCGCCCATGCCGCCAAAAGCCGTCCCCTCAGTGCAGGAACGATCATTGGTTCTGGCACGGTCTCCAACAAGCTAGATGGTGGCCCCGGCAAGCCGGTGGCCGAGGGCGGCGTCGGTTATTCTTGCATCGCTGAGATCCGTATGATCGAGACCATCGATCAGGGTGCTCCGCAAACCCCATTCATGACGTTTGGCGACCGGGTCGGTATCGAAATGCTGGACGAGAGCGATCAATCAATCTTTGGACGGATTGATCAAGTGGTCGAAAAGACGGGCGGCTAAAGAGGCTCAGCGGCGATGACGTAGTTGCGGCAATGGCGCAGTGCGCCTTCGCTGGTGACCACCGCGAGCGCTTCCTTTCGCAAAGCTTCACCGCGGTCTTTAAGAGCATCGACCAACGCTTGATCGGATAGAGCCTCCATCCCATTGAGCGCGATGTTGATCTGTGCATCAATAAATTTATCTTTGTACGCAATGTTAAAGTGCTTGATCTCACGCACCTTAAACCCTGCTCGCTTGATGTGATCAGCCGCCCATGGTGCAGGATATTCTCGGTACGGCATGCGGCCTTTCATCAACACGCACGCATCGCGAAAGCGCCCGATCTCCCAAAGGAGGCGCCCTGCTTGGCTCTGTGGACGGGTGGTCGGAACATAGGGCTCGAGGCCCGTGATATAGAGCGCACGGCCCGTCAGCGGGCGGAGGCGTTTGAAAAGATAGGGCTGGAAATAGGGTGCAAACCCCTCGATCGCGCCGAGCAAATAATCCGCCAGCACCGTATCATAGACCTCGCCTTTGAGGAGCTGCTCATCGGCCCAGTTGCCCTGGACGATGCGGTCCTCCGGCCTTCGCGCGGCGCCGACGGCGTGGCTCACAAGGTCCGCTTCACCGGCCGAGCCGGTGACCGCCGTCCAACGCTCCGTCGGCAGATCCGCAACCCAGCGGATCGAATTGTCGCCGGTTCCCGCGTCCAAGAGCGTCCCCCAAGGTCGATCACCCTGCAAATGCTCGATATGACGATAAAGCGCTGAGTGCTTTCGTGTCTTCACCAGTCGTGCCCCTCACTTCGGCGGCCTATCCATAGGATGAGAGCGCGCGAACACCAAAGCGCTGAGCGAATAGTGTCCCTTGACGGCGCAAAGGTGCATGGATCATCGCGCGAAAGGGGTGCAGGATCGCTGGGCAGCTCGAAGAGGGTCCCCATGCGCGATGATGACACCGCCCACCAGGTCGATGCCTATTTCGAGAGCCGCTTGATCGGCGTTGATCAAGCGCTTGATGGGGCTTTGCAGCGATCCGAAGAAGCTGGTCTGGAGCCGATCGCGGTGGCACCGACCCAGGGCGCTTTTTTGCACGTCATAGCCAGGGCCATCGGTGCGCGCCGGGTGCTCGAGGTGGGCACGCTGGGCGGATATTCGACCATTTGGCTTGCCCGCGCGGTGGGTGATGAAGGGCGCGTCATCACCCTGGAGATTGATGAGCATGCGGCCCAGGTCGCGCGCGGCAATCTCGAAATTGCTGGCCTCTCCTCGATTGTGGACGTCCGCGTGGGCGCTGCCACTCAATCGCTCGATCGTATGCTGATGGAGGGTGAGCCGCCATTCGACCTTGTTTTCATTGATGCGGACAAGCCGAACAATCCGATTTATCTTGATCGTGCACTGAAGCTTTCGCGTCCTGGAACCCTCATCATTGGTGACAATGTGGTGCGCAGCGGCGCCGTCGCCGACGCAGATAGCCCTGACCCTCGCGTTCAAGGCGCCCGGGCCCTGATCGATAAGCTGGGTAAGACACCTCACCTCACCGCGACGGCCCTCCAAACCGTGGGGTCAAAGGGCTATGACGGGTTTGCGATCGCGCTCGTTGAAAGCCCCACTTAATCCCTCGACACACCGGCTTAATAGCTAGATCAAACGGAGGACACCGCGAGTGCACCGGATACGGCGGATTCAGCGAGAGCCTTAGGATCAGCCCACGAATAAGCGCTGATCGTGATCAAGTTGTGGGCGATGCCGTTCAGCGAGCAGAGCAAAAGTTGCGCCTTGAGTGTCGCATCGACTTTCTGCGCGTCGGTGCCCAGTGCCTCGATCAACACAATCTGAAAGAGAGCAAATCGTGGCACCACGGCTTCATCATCAACAAAAATGCTGACGTCCGATTGGGTCACATCGCTGGACATAAAGACGAGGAAATAAGTTTCTCGATTATCGAGCCAGTACTGAAGATATCCGAGTGATATTGCGTTGAGCCGTTCGACAGGATCATCGGTCATTGCAGCGATTTGGTCTAACTTATCAAACAGTATACCGAAGACATTTCCCCAAAGTGCTCGCAGAATGTCGATCTTGCGGTCAAAGTAGCGGTAGAGAGTCATCACGGTACAGCCGACCTCCTTGGCCAGCCGTCGCATCGACACCGCGTGATACCCCTCCTCTTCGAACAATCGCTGCGCGCATTGGGTGATCGCCAAGCGCGTCGCCGCCATCTCTGCCTCTGAGAGGGCGGGGCGGCCTCTCGGATTGGGCTTTGCAGGTTGCTCAGACGTCATGGCGGTGTCCTAGCAAGACTTTGTTCTTGACCAAGCCTCAATTAAATTATATCGCGTTATTATTAAATGAGGATGTGATGGTTTTTCGCAGCTTAGGGTGTTGGGTTGTCCTTGGTTTGTACTTCGCGGGGTCAGCCATGGCGGGCGAGCTTGCGGGGATTGCTGGCGAATGGCGCACTGTGCGGCATGGGGCTGATGTTGCGATTTCTGATTGTGGAGACGGAACACCATGCGGGTTTCTCTTATCCGTCAGTGCAGACATGACCGGCGGCGAAACGAAGGACGTTCGGAACAAAAATCCTGAGCTTCGAGATCGACCACTGATTGGTGTTCCAATTTTATGGGGATTTTCAGAAAGCGAGCAGGGTTGGCGCCAAGGACAGCTCTATAATCCTGATACGGGACAAATATTTCGCTCATCGTTGGAGCTACTGTCTCCTGATCAGCTGAAAGTCAAAGGCTGTTTGGGGCCGTTTTGCCGCCAGCAGATCTGGACGCGTTTAAGATCGCTATCAACAGAAGAACAACCGGACCAAACCGATGAATGACTTAGATAATCGTACACTGATGTTCTTACGCACTCTCTTTGTGGTCTCGGCTGTATGGAATTTTGCTGGAGCGATACCTGGTCTCTTGGACACAACGGGAATGTTTGAGCGTGAGTTCGGGCGTGAACTGACGGACCCTGTCATGGTTGCTGTCTATCGAGGAGCCTGGGGGACAGCATGTCTATATGGATTTGGCTTCCTGTTGGTCGCAGTGAATCCGATCCGGCATACAGGGATTGTTCTGATGGGCGGTACGGGGAAGGCGCTTTTTGCGCTTAACCTGCTGGTGATGCATCTTCAGGGTTGGACATCACCTTTCGCGGTTGTTGTGATTTTAGGAGATATCATCTTTATACTGCTCTTCATTGCTTATTTCTTGGCGCTCAAACGAGCTGGCCATCTGATACTCGGATAAAGAGACCGCTCGAAAGAAAGAAACCGAGCGATACCGGTTTGGAGCACGGTGTTTTCCAGATGCGCTGCTTTGGGGCGGCACACCTGGTTGACTCCCGCCCACTTTAGAACAAAAGATGAACACTATGGATGTTCGGTTGTTCAAAGCAAGCACACTTTTGCCCTCGCGGGAGGCGGTGGCAGGCGAGCCCCCTTTCCCCTTCGGCCTGGCACGATCGGGGGTGCAGGAGGTGGCAGAGGCGTCGTTCGGCGACCATGCTGCAACCACGGGCTTTGCGCTGGCTGCAGCGGAAGACGCTCAGGCTGCAGGCATTTTGTGGATCACCGGGTATCGGCAGGCCCAGGAGCATGGCCGCCTTCTTGAGCGCTGGGCCAAAGCGTCTTTGGCGCCCTCATTGGAAGCGGTTCTGCATGTGGAAGCACGGAAGACGGAGCATCTTCTCTGGGCGGCAGAAGAAGCTATCAAATCCCGCGCCGTGTCCCTTGTGATCGTCGAAACAGAGCCGCCAGACTTCACCGCCTCCCGCCGCTTGAGCCTCGCCAGTGCGATAAGCGGTGTCCCCGCAATCCTCCTTCTGCCCGCCCGGACAGAAGGCAGCACCGCTGCCCAGGCCCGGTGGCGGGTCGCAAGCGGGCCCTCCCTTCCCAATCCTTTTGATCCAGAAGCCCCAGGCATGCCGGTATGGAACGTGACACTTGAAAGGTGCCGCACCGCGCCAAGCCAGGTGGGCCGCCACTTTACGCTGAAGGCTGATCATGAACCGTTATCTCTCGATCCGTCTGATGGACTGGCCGTTGACAAGGTGGCGCCGCACGCAGGCAAGGCTCTCGCCCCTCGCCGTATCGCCGGGTGAAGAGGAGGCACCCTTCGCGATCATCGAAAAGAACGCCCACGGATTGGCAATCATCGCTGGGAATAAAATAGCGCGCCAGCAAGGCGTCACTGACGGCCTGCGTTTCACCGATGCCAAAGCCCGAGCACCGGATCTCACCGCGGCCCATGCAGACCGAGCGGCAGAGGCACAAAGCCTCCGGCGCCTTGCACGGTGGATGATCCGCTGGACCCCGCTCGTTGCGCTTGATGGAGACGATGGTCTGATCCTCGATATCGCTGGCTGCGACCATCTCTTCGGTGGGGAAATAGCAATGATGGCGTCCATCAGTGCTTGTCTGACCAAAGCCAACATTCCCCACAGCATGGGTCTTGCCAGCACTGTTGGCGCGGCCATCGCCTTGGCCCTTTGTGCAGCGCCAGGCACGTGCCCTCATCTGCCGCCAGGGCGCGAACGCGATGGCGTCCAACATCTACCGGTCTTCGCGCTGAGGCTTTCAGCACAGAGCCTCAGCCGTCTACGCCGGTTCGGCCTGACACGGATTGGTCAGCTTTATGACCTCGACCGCAAAGCGCTGCATCGCCGCTTTGCCTCGAAAGAAGCGGCCGATGCGGTGGTCTTGCGGCTTGACCAGGCACTTGGCCTGATCCGTGAGCCGATCAACCCTCTGTTACCGAAGCCGCGCTTTGCCTGTCGGCTTCCTTGTGCAGAACCTCTCATCTCGCCGGAGGGTATCGAAGCGGGACTGGAGCATTTGAGCGAGACACTTGCGCAGGATTTGGCGGCAAGCGGACAAGGCGCCCAGCGCTTCACCCTCCACGCCTTCCGCGCCGACGGCACCTCAGCCCTCACCTCCATTGCCACGGCGCGGCCTGAACGATTAGGCGAGCGGATCACCTATCTTTTCCGTGAACGCATTCATAGGATTGACCCAGGTTACGGGATCGATCTCTTGATGCTGACCGCCCACCGCCTCGGTGCTATGAAGGAAAGCTCGACCCCTTTGTCATCTCAGCTCACAGAGGCGCGGTTTGACCAGCAGGAAGCCTCTCTCTTGGCTGACAAGATCAACGCGCGCCTCGGCGAGGGTGTTGTATCCATTCGTCTGCCGATCAAAAGCCATATCCCAGAGCGCGACGAAAATATCGGGCCTTTCGCGGGCGCTTTCCCCCAAGCCCTACCAGCCACCCATCACATAGGCCCAAGGCCCTTGCGGCTTCTCACCCGCCCAGAGCCGGTGCATGTGATGGCGGCCGTTCCGGACGGGCCCCCTATGCGCCTGACCTGGCGCCGGGTGCTGCGGCGGATCATCAAAGCGGAAGGGCCCGAACGGATCGCTCCAGAATGGTGGAAACAGTCGGAAAAAGGGTCAAGGGCGCGGGATTATTACCGGGTCGAGGATGATCAAGGCCGACGCTATTGGGTCTATCGGGATGGTCTTTACAATGATGGCCGTGACACATCACCTCAATGGTTCATGCACGGATTTTTTGTATGACCGGCAGGCATCTCCCCTATGCCGAGCTTGGCGTCGTCACGAATTTCTCTTTCCTCCGGGGCGCATCCCACCCGCATGAGTTGGTGGAACAAGCCAAAGCCCTGGGGCTTTCTGCCCTTGGGATCGCCGACCGCAACACCCTGGCTGGTGTCGTCCGTGCCCACAGCGCGGCGAAAAAAGAGGGCCTTCGCCTTTTGGTGGGTACGCGGCTTGTCCCTCAAGATGGACCGGAGATCCTTTGCTACCCTAAGGATCGCAAGGCCTATGGTCGCCTCTCGCGGCTTCTGTCTTTGGGAAAAATGGGCGATACGCCCAAGGGCGAATGCCACTTCACCTTAAAGGATATTCGTGACCACAGTGAGGGGCAGGTTTTTGTTGTCCTGCCTCCTGATCATCTTGAGACGGATTTCGAAGATCATCTCGCAAAACTCGTCACTTGGTGGCCTGATCACCTATGGCTTGGGGCGAGGTACAGCTATCACGGTCGCAACCTGGAACGTCTGGGCCAATTGCAGGATGTGGCGGGCCGTTGCGGGATCCCGATGGTGGCGATGAACGGGGTTCTCTACCACACCCCTGAACGGCGGCCGCTGCAAGATGTCCTGACATGCATTCGAGAAGGCTGCACGATCAATGAGGCTGGTTATCTGTTAGAGGCACATGCGGAACGCCATCTCAAATCTCCTCAAGAGATGGCACGGCTCTTTCGCGGCTACGAAGAGGCCATCGCGCGCGCGCAGGATATAGTCGATGCTGTCCATTTCAGCCTGGATGATCTTTCCTATTGCTACCCTGATGAACCCGTCCCACCCGGCAAGACACCGCAGGAACATCTCAAGGACCTCACCTTGAAGGGAGCGAAATGGCGGTATCCGGATGGAACCTCACTATCGGTGCAGAGACAGCTCGAAAAAGAACTGAGGCTCATCGGCGAGCTCGAGGTCGCTCCCTATTTCCTCACCGTCCACGATATTGTCGCGTGGGCGAGAGAGAAAAAGATCCTTTGCCAGGGCCGCGGATCGGCTGCCAATTCAGCCGTTTGTTTTTGCCTCGGCATCACCGAGGTGGACCCCGCCACATCGAGCCTTCTTTTTGAGCGGTTTCTTTCTAAAGAAAGAAAAGAGCCCCCTGATATCGATGTCGATTTTGAGCATGAACGGCGTGAAGAGGTCATTCAATACGTCTACGAACGGTATGGGCGGCACCGGGCCGCTTTAACGGCCACCGTGATCAGCTACCGCCCCCGCTCAGCCGTTCGCGAGGTCTGCAAAGCCTTAGGCCTGAGCCAAGACATCGCTTCCAGCCTCGCAGGCACGGTGTGGGGAAGCTTTGGCAGTGACGTCAATGAAGAGGATATGCAAAAGAAAGGGCTTGATCCAACAAACCCAACACTCCGCCTTGCGCTTATTCTGATCCGTCAGCTGATTGGTTTTCCTCGCCATCTCTCACAACATGTCGGCGGTTTTGTTTTAACCCAAGGCCCTCTCGTCGAGACCGTCCCCATCGGCAATGCCGCGATGGAAAATCGTACCTTTCTTGAGTGGGACAAGGACGATATTGATGCACTCGGGATCATGAAGGTCGACGTCCTTGCCCTGGGCATGCTCACTTGTATCCGCAAAGCCTTTGACCTTCTCAAAAATCATAAAGGGATCGCCCACGACCTCGCCTCCATCGCGCAAGGCGACAAAGCCACCTATGACATGCTGTGCGAAGGCGATAGCCTGGGCGTTTTTCAAGTGGAAAGCCGGGCACAGATGAACATGCTACCGCGTCTGCGACCGCGATGTTTTTATGATCTGGTGATCGAAGTTGCTATCGTCCGTCCAGGTCCTATTCAAGGCGATATGGTCCACCCCTATTTGCGGCGACGGCAGAAGCTTGAAAAGGTGGATTACCCAAGCCCCGATCCTGCCCATGGACCGCCCGATGAGCTTGAATCGATCCTCAAACGCACACTTGGCGTTCCCCTCTTCCAAGAGCAGGCTATGCAGATCTCGATTGATGCGGCGAAGTTCACACCGGAAGAGGCCAATGGCCTACGCCGCGCGATGGCCACCTTTCGCAAAGTGGGGACGATCCAAAACTATCAAAGCATGATGGTCGAGCGCATGGTCAGCCGAGGCTATGAACGGAGTTTCGCGGAACGCTGCTTTGACCAGGTCAAAGGGTTTGGCGAGTACGGATTCCCCGAAAGCCATGCCGCCAGTTTTGCGCTTCTGGTCTATATCTCATCATGGCTCAAATGTCACCACCCGGATGTCTTTTGTGCCGCCCTCCTGAACAGCCAGCCCATGGGTTTTTACGCACCCGCTCAAATCATCCGTGATGCCCAGGAGCATGGGGTGAAGGCCCTCCCAACCGATGTTAATACATCGTACTGGGATAATACTTTAGAAAAGCAAAGCGATGGATCCTTTGCCGTGCGCCTAGGGTTCCGGCAGGTTGATGGTCTCGGTGAAGATCAGATCCGCCAACTCATCCACCATCGTGGTCGCGGCTATCAAAGCATCGCTGACCTGCGCTCCCGGGCCGGTCTTAGCCGCCGAACGATGGAGCTCTTGGCCGCTGGGGATACCTTTGGTTCCGTTGAGGTCTCTCGCCGTGATGCACTGTGGGACACATTTGGTGAAACGACAAAACAAGCTTTGCCCTTGTTTGCGGCCGCTCAGCAATCCGAACAGCGCCAGGAGCAGGATGTGCACCTTCCTGTGATGCCTTTGTCAGAAGAGGTGGTGCAGGATTACCAAACCATGCGCTTTTCATTGAAGGCGCACCCCCTCGCCTTCCTCCGCCCGCACTACAAGAGACACAATATCATCAGTACGGATAGGGCTGTCACGGCACCCAGCGGACGCTGGGTGCGCACGGCTGGGCTTGTTTTGATCCGTCAACGCCCAGGGTCCGCCAATGGCGTGGTCTTCATCACGATTGAGGATGAAACAGGGATCGCCAATATCGTGGTCTGGCAAAAAATCTTTCAGCGTTATCGACCCGTGGTGATGGGCGCGCGCATCATGGAGGTGCATGGGCATGTGCAGCGGGCCGACAATGTGACCCATATTGTGGCTAGGCGGTTGGTCGACCGCACACAGGATATCGGCCTTTTATCAGAAGATGCCGCCCGCGATTCTCTCAAAGGCGTTCTCTGCGCCACCGATGAGGTCAAACGTCCGATCCCAGAAACACCCCATGCAGCACGCCATCCCCGCAATGTCCGCACGATTCCCAAGAGCCGGGACTTCCACTGATATGCAGATACACTTTTAGCAGCTGCAACCATTGGAGAGAGCCTCCCGCCGATGCAGACTGTCTCCTGACGGATAAGTGGGAACAAGCGATGACTGAAACTGTGGTGATCGTCGGGGCCGGCGTCCCGGACGGCGTGGGCGGCGCCTTGGCCCTTCGCTTCGCGCGTGAGGGTTATCATATCATCGTCAGCGGCCGAACCTTAGAGAAGGTGAAGGCGACCGCCCAAGCTGTTCGCGACGCAAACGGCTCAGCTGAAGCCCTTCGCGCCGACGTCGCCTCAGAAGAGGACATGGCGGACCTGTTCGCCAAGGTAAAAGCGGTCGGCCATCCCATCGCCGCAACCCTCTACAACGCCGGTAACAACAGGCCGATCCCTTTTGAGAAGCTAACACCCGATCAGTTCACCGACTTTTGGCGGTCGGGCTGTTTCGGCGGCTTTCTCACCGCACACCACGCCTTGCCGATCCTGCGTGCGCAAGGCCGCGGGTCGCTATTTTTCACTGGTGCTTCCGGATCGCTCCGCGGAAAGCCAAATTTTGGTCATTTCGCCTCGGCCAAAGCGGGCTTGCGCAACCTCGCCCAATCGTTGGCCCGGGAGTATGGCCCGCATGGCGTGCATGTGGCCCATGTCATCATCGACGGTGTGATCAACGGCAACCGGATCAAGGACTCCCCCGTTGCGGCTTATCTCGAAAAGCTGGGCGATGACGGCTCGCTTGATCCTATCGCCATCGCCGAGACCTTTTGGTCCCTCCACGTCCAACCCAAATCAGCCTGGACTCACGAGATGGACTTGCGTCCCTTCAAAGAGAACTGGTGATCGCGCTCCGGACACGATATTAACGCTCGTTGAGGATTTCCTGCACGCGGACTTTTGCTTCTTCCGTCCAAGGGCCTCGTACCTTGTTGAGGGCCTCAATCATCTCTTCGTTTTGATGCCAGATGACCCCAGGCTTGGCGTGTTCAGCCACTTCGCGCAGAACACGGCGATCAACGGCCTCGAGCTCTCGCACGACCCGCTCGGCTTTATCGCGCGGAATGCCTAGGGCTTCGTAAGCGGAGCGTGTGATACGCAAAGAGCTGTCATAGGTCTCGCGAATGATATCGCGGCAACCCACACCCCAAAGCTCATAGACGTGAGGCCTATCCACAGCCCGCGCGATCACATGCACCCGCGGATAGTTCCTGACGATATAACGCGTGAGATTGGTGATCTGTTCCTTGCCATCGATCGCCACAATGACGACCTTAGCCGTCGCGATGCCCGCTGCGCTTAAAAGGTCCGGACGCGTTGCATCACCGAAGAAAACGCGAAAGCCGATCTTGCGCATCGCTTCCAGTTGACCCGAGTTGTAGTCGATCACGGTGGTGTCGAAACCAGCCGTGTCCACCATGTTTTGAATGATGGCGCCCATACGGCCGCAGCCCGCGACGATCACTGATCCCTTTTTATCGATCTCATCGGCCTCTCGCACCTGTTCTGCTGCCCCGCGATGCGCAAAGATACGGTCATAAAGGATAAAGAGCCCCGGTGTCGCTAACATCGACAGTGCAATGACGAGTTGAAGAAGACTTGCGATTTCAACCGGCAACACCTGGTTGGCCAGGGCGAAGGAGACGAGCACAAAGCCGAACTCTCCGGCCTGGGGTAAGCCGAGCGAAAAGAGCCATTTGTCGGCACCTTCAACGCGAAAAAGCCGGGCCAGTATCAGCAAAATGGAGGCCTTCAGCGCCATAACGCCAACGGCGAGGCCGACAACCAGCCCTGCATTCTCAGCCAGCAGCATGAAATTGATCCCTGCACCAACCGTAATGAAGAAGAGCCCGAGAAGAAGTCCTCTGAAGGGGTCGATATCGGCCTCAAGCTCATGCCGGTACTCACTGTTCGCCAGCACCACACCCGCGAGAAACGTCCCAAGCGCAGGAGACAACCCGACCAACGACATCAGCAACGCAATCGCGATGACAATCAAAAGTGCCGCGGCAGTGAAGAGCTCCCGCAAACGCGCAGCAGCCACCAAGCGGAAAAGTGGTCGCGTCAGGACACTGCCGCCGATGAGAACGGCCGCAACGGCGCCGAGCGTGACGATGCCCGCCTGCCAACCGACCAGGCCATCGACGAGGCTGAGGGTGGTGCCGCCATGCGCTCCCTCCGCTCCCGGACCATGTCCCGTTTGTGAGTACGCCACGTCAGCCGCGTGGTGTGCCGCGCCGTGATCACCAACGATCGGTAGAGCCAGCAAAGGGAGAAAGGCAAGAATAGGAATGACGGCAATGTCTTGGAACAACAAAACCGAAAAGCTGGCTTGCCCTCCATCGCTCCGCATGAGCCCTTTCTCATTGAGAGTCTGCAGCACGATGGCTGTGGATGAGAGCGCGAGAATAAGTCCGATACTCAACGCCGTCTGCCACGGCATCTCAAAGGCATAAGCGACCCCCGCGATACCAAGGGCACTGAGCATCACCTGTCCGCCACCAAGGCCAATCAGCCGCCCTCGCATCGACCATAAAACGGGCGGCTCCAGTTCGAGGCCGACCAGGAACAGCATCATGACCACACCGAACTCTGCAAAGTGCTGCACCGCCACCACGTCCACCTCGAGCGCAGACAGAACGGGGCTGATCGCGATCCCAGCGATGAGATAGCCCAGCACGGATCCGAGACCCAGGCGCGCCGCAATAGGCACCGCGATCACGCCAGCCGCGAGAAAGACAAAGGAAATCAAAAAGACGTCGGTCATAGTCCGCTCCGGGCAACGCACAGTCCCCCGTGAAAGCGGTATATGCCGCCAAGATCAAGAATGGCGGCCAAACAGCTGCGCGCATGCAAAGCGGGCGCCCCATGCAAAAGAACGTTCACGCCCCACCTTTATTTCATCCTTATACGTTTCTTTCCAACATTACCAAATGGCGACAGAAGTGTTAACCGATCCGTATAACTATTTTTAATCGCGAAGGTGGGCGCCAAGACCGAAAAAATCCGCTATGGCCATGACAGCATCCTCTTGGGTCACTAGAATTTGAATCAAACGCCTCTGCATACAGATATTCAAGCCAAAGGACTGTCCGGATGGTAACGAACTGCTGCCCCAGAATCGCCCCACTTTCTCAATAAATCTCCCGTCAAATCACTGTTCGACCGCACATGCGTAGCTTTTCGTTGCGCTATGATGATTGTCTACGGACCATACTATGCATCGCGCTTTCTCCTTACAGCTCAGTAAGCCAATCCACCTGCTCAGTTTTCTTGCACTCGCGTTTTGCGGTTTGGTCGCATGCCGAAGCGATGGAGATACAGGCCCTTCAGAGACCGTCCAACCGCTCACGGTACTTGAGACACAGCAAGAGGTCTCAAGGTTTTTGTTGCAGGCTGGTTTCGGCGCGGACGCCGATGAACTTCAATCGATGGTCGGATCCGACGCTGGCGACTGGATCGCCCGCGAAATGGCAAAAGAACCAACGCTCTACCTCCAAAAAATCGTTGATCGGATCGAAGACGGCGATGAACTGAAGGGCCAGCCGCAAACCTTCCTCGCATGGGATGCTCTGTTCGCAGCTGATGATGTGCTCCGTCAGCGGATGGCTTTTGCGCTGTCACAGATCATCGTGGTGTCCGACAACACCGTGTCCGACGAGCTGCGGATGACCTATTTCATGGACATCCTGACCCGCAACGCCTTCGGCAATTATCGCGACCTTCTCGAGGAGGTCACCTACAGCCCTGCGATGGGCCAGTATTTGACTTATTTGAAAAACCGGAAGGGCAATCCCGAAACAGGTAGCTTACCGGACGAGAACTACGCGCGGGAGCTGCTGCAATTGTTCACGATCGGTCTTGTTGAGCTCAATGCCGATGGAACCGCCAAAATCGGGCAGGATGGCCAACCAATTGAGACCTATACGAATGAAGATATTGAGGGCCTCGCCCGGGTTTTCACTGGCCTCTCTCTTGAGGGACCAAGCTTTAAGAACAGCAATTCAGCCGATCCTGATGCTGACTATAAGCCCATGATCTTCTTCCCAGAAGAACATGAGATGGGTCAAAAGGCCTTTCTCAATGTCGTCATACCCGACGGAACGCCAGGCGAGACAAGCATCGACATAGCGCTTGACGGTATCTTCAGCCATCCCAATGTCCCCCCCTTCATTGCGCGGCAGATTATTCAACGCTTCACGGCAAGCGATCCGGATCCTTCCTATGTCGAGCGCGTGGCCGCGGCCTTTGCCTCAGGTCGCTATCTGACGGCTTCGGGCCAGTCATTCGGCGATGGGCGCCGAGGTGATCTTGCCGCCACCTTAGCCGCAACCCTTCTGGACTCATCGGTTCACGGCGATCCGGCAATCCAGTCGACGGGTTCGACCAAGATCAGAGAACCGATCATCAAGATGGCCCAATGGGTGCGGACATTCGATGTGAGGAACATCGACTCCAGTCGATCCATGTTCAGAGATACATCGTCATCATCCGGTGGTCTTGGTCAACACCCCTGGCGATCGCCGTCGGTCTTCAACTTCTACCGACCCGGATATACGGCACCCGGAACACTTTCAGCCGAAGCTGGTTTCGTTGCGCCGGAGTTTCAGATCGTCAATGCGGCGCTATCGATCTCGTTCATCAATTTCGCGTCGGACTTCGTGTTTCAGGAAAACTCCGCCACGGATGATGAGAAGGTCTTCCTTGCCTCCTATGGCCGATGGAGCCCGCTCGGCTTCAATGCAGAGGAATTGGTGGACGCACTCGACCTGCAGATGACGGCCGGGACGCTGTCGGCGGAGGACCGGGCCGCGATCATCGCAACTCTTGAAGAGATCGAGACGGGCGAGTTCGACATTGAAAACTCTGTACGCCGCATTCGAACAGCCATTCTCCTCATCATGAATTCGCCCGCATACGGCGTGATACGCTAGGGACCCAAGACCATGACCCGACTCAATCGCCGAGACTTTCTCGCAGGCTCAGCTGCCTCAATCGCAACGACGAGCGGCATGGTCAGCAGCCTGGCTATCGGCGCACGCGCCATGGCAGCGGATACCTCTGGTTACAAGGCCTTGGTCTGTCTCTTTTTGAAAGGCGGCATCGACGGCATGGACACGATCCTGCCTGTTGATCAGACGTCGTACAATCAGCTCGAGGCTTTGCGCGAAGAAATGTTCGCGTCCTACAATAGCCGCGATATCGTAAGCCGCCTGCGGAACAACATCTTGCCGCTGTCGGCCGACAACAGCGGGGATCTTGGTGGCCGAACCTTTGGCATGCCGCAAGAGATGATAGGTCTCCATCAGCTGTTCGAAGATGGCGAGCTCGCCGTTCTTGGCAATGTAGGTCCGCTGATCGAACCCACGGATCGAACATCCTACGACAATGGCTCTGTGCGCCTGCCAGCACGGCTCTTCTCGCATAATGATCAGCAGTCGACATGGATGGCCTTGGGTGTCGAAGGGGAACAACGTGGCTGGGGCGGTCTCTTCGCCGAGGCTGCATCTGCTTCGGATCCATCGATCAACCCTCTCTTTGCCGCGATCACGGCGCGCTCGAACGATGTCTTCCTCGAAGGGGAGGCGATCCGCCAGTTCCGCGCATCGGCGGGCTCGCTCGACATTCTCACCCGGCGGCGCCTTCTTGGGACACGGTCAAGCGACAATGTCCGTCGCGAGCGGGTCCGCGAGTTTCTGACCGCGAGCGGATCACGCGGGTATTCGGGGCTCTATGAACAAGACCTCGCGGCGTCGGTTGCAGGCGGGATCACCAACACGGACTTCTACCGCGATGCTCTTGATACCGACGTTCCGGCGGGACTCACGGACGCTTTTCCCAGCACAGGCCTTGCCGGGCAGCTCGCAAGCGTCGCTGAGTCGATTGCCATCCGGAACACGCTGGGGATCAGCAGGCAGGTGTTCTACGTCACGCTCGGAGGGTTCGATACCCATGCTGGCCAGGCCGGTAGCCTCCCAGGCCGCCAGACGGAGATCGCCGATGCTGTCGTCGCCTTCCGGCAAGCCATGCTCGACCTTGGCGTGTGGAACGATGTCACGCTGTTCTCGATGTCGGACTTCGGACGCACAACATTGAGCAATGATGACGGCACGGACCATGGGTGGGGCAACCACCATTTCATCACCGGCGGCGCCGTCAATGGCCGTTCAATTTACGGTGAGATGCCGAATCTCGATCTCGATGGCGAACGGTATACCGGACGGCGCGGTCGTCTGATACCGACAACCTCGGTTGAAGAGTACGCCGCAACGCTAGGCCGCTGGTTTGGCCTAGGCGAATCCGAACTCGATAACATCCTGCCGAACCTCGCGAATTTCTCCTCGCGCGATCTCGGCTTCATGGATTGTGGGTCGTTCTGCGGCAGCACCTGAACCTACCCGTTCGCGGCTGAACGCCAGCGACAGCCCGACATTGCGATTATGCGCGTGGTCACCTAAACGCCCGACGTCGTTTGGGAAGCCGCCCCGCCATGAACGTGATGACCAACGAGGGACTCCGTCCGCAGATCCTCGCGATCGCTGGTGGAAGCTGTTCGGGCAAGACGTCTCTCTCTCGTATCGTGCATGAGCGCGTCGGCAAGAACGCAAGCGCCCTCCTGCAGCTTGATCGCTACTACCGGAACATTCCCCTCCAGAATGGCACCCAGATGGACCTGCCGAACTTTGATCATCCGGATGCGCTGGATCTGGCCTTTTTTGGTCGCCACCTCGCCGCTCTCAAGCGCGGTGAAGCGATTAATGTGCCCATCTACAACTACGCGCTGCATCGGCGGCAGGACGAAACGGAGTTGATGCCGCCGAAACCATTAATCGTGGTCGAGGGGCACCTGGTGCTCCATGACCCGAACCTGCGCGCCCTTTTCGACCTCTCTTGCTACATCGAGTGTCCCGAAGACATCAGGCTCGAGCGGCGCATCGCCCGCGACGGCGCGCAGCGCGGCCGCAATGAGGCGAGCGTTCGCCAGCAGTTCGCGCAGACGGTTGGTCCGATGCACGAGCAGTTCGTGCGGCCCTCAAAAATCCACGCCGACCGTGTTGTCAGCCAGGATGAGTACTGCGTTCGCACCGTGGCGCTGGTTGACTCGATCATCGAGCAACTGGAAGCTTCCGCAGCTTTGGGGGCATAGCGCGCAGCCGCTTTTTTGCCGTACACAGATAGATCGACCGATATGCTAGATGCAGCTGCTGGCCTCGTGGGAGTTGTCGCGCTTTTTGCGCTCGCCGTTGCTTTCTCGGCTGAGCGAAGCGCAATCCGACCTTGGGTGGTTGTCCGCGCTTTTGCTCTCCAATTCGCGATTGCCATCTTGGTGCTGCGTATCCCGGCGGGCCAGGCAGGCCTGAAGACGCTCTCCGATCAAGTGTTGATCCTCCTCGGCTACACCCAATACGGCGTTGATATGGTCTTCGGCGACCTTCAGCCCCCACCGGGCAAGGTCAGCTTTTTTATCAGTGTTCTTCCGATCATTGTCTTCTTTTCCTCGCTGATGGCCGTGCTTTATCACCTCCAGATCATGCAACGTGTGGTGGAGGCTGGCGGCTTTGTCCTCCGCCGTATGGTGGGGCTTCGACCACTTGAGTCCCTCAACGCCATCGCCAACATCTTCATCAGTCAAGCGGAGTCGCCATTGACGCTGCGCCCCTACCTCAAAGGCGCAACCCAGGCCCAGATCTTTGCGATTATGGTCTCCGGTATGGCATCCGTGTCCGGAACAGTCCTAGCGGCCTATGCGGGGATGGGCATCCCTGTTGAACAACTGGTGGCTGCCAGCTTCATGTCGGCCCCTGGCGGGCTTCTCATGGGCCATTTGTTCTTTCCCGAGACCAAAAACCCAGGCGCACCGACCGACCAATCAGCCGATGTTGCCGCGCCAAGCCTTGCTGGCGGTAGTGAACCCGACGAGAAAAGTCGGTACGCAAATGTCATCATGGCAGCCGCTGTCGGCGCAGAAAGTGGCCTGGTGTTGGCCGCCAAGATCGGCGCGATGCTGCTGGCGTTCGTTGCGCTGATTGCGCTCGCCAACGGTGTTGTCGGCGGCGTTGGAGCTTTGTTCGGGATCGAGGATCTGACGATCCAACGCATGCTCGGCTTCGTCTTCGCGCCTGTGATGATCGCAGTCGGTGCAGCCCCCGGAGAAGCGATCGCAGCAGGCGGGATCTTTGGCGAAAAACTGATCGCCAATGAGTTCATCGCCTATCTCAGTCTCTCCGAACAGCTTGAGACATTCTCACCAAAAACGGCGTTGGTCGTCACCTTTGCACTGTGCGGATTTGCCAATATCAGCTCGATCGCGATCCTGCTCGGCGGCCTTGGAACATTGGTCCCGCACTATCGTGATGCGATTGCGCGCATGGGCATTCGGGCCGTCGCAGCGGCGTCCTTCTCCAATCTGATGAGCGCAGCAATCGCTGGCATATTGTTTAGTCTTTAGACAGAGATGGGTGAACCGATGACACAAGTGCAGGTTCCGGTGCTTCATCTTGATGCTTTCCGTACGGGATCGGACGACGAACGAACGCGTTTCTGCGACGCCCTATTCAGCGCATGCCAGCGCTTCGGCTTCGTTGTCATCCGCGATCATGGGGTGGATAGCAGCCTCCTCAGTGAATCTTACCGACTTGTCGAAGAGTTCTTCGCCCAACCCGCGAACGTCAAAGATCAGTACAAGGTCGCTGGTGGTCATCGAGGCTACACGCCGTTTGGAACGGAAAAGGCCAAGGGAAGCGCCACACCTGATCTCAAAGAGTTCTGGCATATCGGGCCCGAGCGGCAAATCCGTAGCGCACTCAACACGGACAATGTTTGGCCGAGCGAAGTCCCCGGCTTTAAAGAGGCGCTGACGGAGCTATTCGCGCGCCTGCACGACGTCGGCGAAGACCTGCTGGAAGCCCTTACGCGTAAGCTTGATGTTCCATCCGACTACTTTGCCGTACGCGTGGCCGAGGGCGACTCGGTTCTGCGGCTCCTCCACTATCCGCCCATCGCGGCAGGCGCAGACCCGCATGCGCTCCGCGCCGCGGCCCATGAGGACATCAATCTCATCACCATCCTTGTCGCTGCCCAAGGCGCAGGTCTTGAGCTTCTTGATCGCAATGGCGCTTGGTTGCCGGTCGAGAACGAACCGGGCGATCTCATCGTCGACACCGGCGATATGATGGCGCGGATCACCAATGGTGTGCTGCCCTCCACGACCCACCGTGTGGTGAACCCAAAAGGGCCCAATGTGAGCCGGTATTCGATGCCCTTCTTTATGCATCTCGCGGCCGATACACCGCTTGACTGCCTGCCAAGCTGCATCGGCCAGGGATTTGACCATCCGCCAACCACAGCGGGCGCCTATCTCATCGAGCGCTTGCGCGAAAACGGCATGATCACGGACGGCTCTGACGTTTGACCAGCCGCGCGCTGCGCAGCAATCTGCTGGCCATGCGTCTTCCCATTGGACCAGGAGCCTTGGTGGCCGCCGCGTTTGTCGGCCCCGGCACAGTCACCGCCTGCACCTTGGCGGGGGCCCAGTTCGGCTACGCCCTCCTCTGGGCTCTTGTCTTTGCCACGATCGCCACGGTTATTTTGCAGGAGATGGCGGGGCGGCTCGGCGCTGGCGCGCAGCTGGGGCTTGGCGAAGCCTTGATGGCCGGGGTCGGCTCGCGACCGTTGAAATACGCGGTCGCTGGGCTTGTCTTCGCCGCCCTAATGATCGGCAACGCGGCCTATGAAGGCGGCAACATCGCTGGCGCAACGCTCGGTGGCCAAGCGATTGTCGGGCCGAGCGTCATACCCCGATGGGTCTGGCCGACTGGCATCGGCGGTATTGTGGCGATCGCCCTTTGGTTTGGCCGTTACCAGACAATCGAAGCTTTGCTCATCGTCTTGGTCTTGATCATGAGCCTCGCTTTTGTCGCCAGTGCTGTGGTCACACGGCCGGATTGGGCTGCGATGCTCAGCGGACTGCGACCGACAGTGCCGAGCGGCGGTACACTGACAGCCATCGCCCTGATCGGGACGACCATTGTGCCTTACAATCTGTTCCTACACGCCGCTGCGTCCAAAGCGCGATGGGCTGAGGACGGCGGCGTTGTGGCCGCACGGCAAGACACCATCTTGTCCGTTGGCTTAGGAGGACTGGTTTCCATTCTGATTTTATCGGCAGCAGCGGCCAGCCTCTTTGGAACCAGCCTTGAGATCGTGTCAGCCGCTGACATGGCCACGGCGCTCGAACCAACCATCGGGCCAGCTGCGCGCTATGTCATCGGGCTCGGCCTCCTCGCCGCAGGTCTGACATCAGCTATCACGGCGCCGATGGCCACGGGCTTTGCCATGGCTGAGCTCTTTCCGACATCAGACAACGCAAAACGCCAACTTATCTTTCGGGTCATCAGTCTAACGATTGTGGTGATCGGCGTGGGCGTGACCCTGTCGGGGTTGCGGCCCGTGTCGCTGATCCTGATCGCGCAAGCAGCGAACGGTCTCCTCCTGCCTATCGTTGCGATCTTCCTCCTTATCGTGATGAACCGGCGGTCGCTTCTTGGTGTTCATGTAAACGGGCTGGCCTCGAACGCGATGGGTGCCCTTGTCGTTCTCGTCGCCATCGGACTAGGCGCGAGAGGGATCGTGCGCGCCTTGGGACTATGGTCATGAGCCGGTCGATCGACCTCAACGCGGACATCGGCGAAGGCTACGACGACGAGGCGGTCTTGCCCTTTATTTCAAGCTGCAACATCGCGTGCGGCGGTCATATCGGGGACGAGGAAACGATTGCGACGACCCTGCAACACGCCGTGGCTGCAGGCGTCGCCGCGGGTGCGCACCCGAGCTATCCGGACCAGGAATATTTTGGCCGACGGAGCCTCACGGTTGACGACGAGACGCTTGAGGCGGCGCTCATCGAACAGCTCGAGATGATCAAACGCATCGCCGATGAACAGGGCGTAGCGCTCGGCCATGTCAAGCCGCATGGCGCGCTCTACAATGATGCCGTGGGCTCGCCTGCCCGTGCTCGCTCGATTGTCTCAGCAATGAGCGCTGTTCTCCCCGATGCCATCATCGTTGGCGCGCCGTTCGGTGCTCTTCGCGAAGAGGCCGACGCGACTGGCATAAGCTACCGCTCCGAAGGCTTTGTCGACCGTCAGTATCTTGACGATGGTACACTCATGCCCCGCTCCCGCGAGGGCGCTGTGATTGAGGACGAGGCACGCCAGCTGATCCAAGCGGTCCGCCTCGCCCAAGGCCAGGGCGCATTCGGACCCGGCGGCGAGCCAGTGCCGCTCACCGTTGAAACCCTCTGTCTCCATGGCGACACCAAAGGTGCAGCAGAAAGCGCAGAGAAGATCCACGCGGCACTGCTTGATCATGGCATCGCGGTAAGGGCACCCCGATGACGTTCGGCACCATCATCACCCTCGCCGAGGACTTGGTCGAGATTTCCGTTCCCGACGCAGCCGCGGCGCAAAGGGTCGCCGACCGGCTGCGACCATATCCCGATATTAAGGAGGTCGTTCCTGCACTGAGTAGCGTGGCTGTGATGTTCGCGCCATTAGCGCAGAGTCCTGATAGTATCAAAGACATCATCGCGCGGCTTATCAGCACCGGCGGTGAAGCCGCGCCAAGGTCCGCGCAAGAGATCACCCTCCCCGTTACCTATGGCGGCAAGGCCGGACCCGACCTAGAGACGGTCGCCGAAACACTTGGTCTGTCAACGGCGGATGTCATCAAGACGCACACCGATCAGTGGCTGAACGTGGATATGATGGGCTTCACACCAGGCTTTGCATATCTCAGCGGCCTTCCGTGGTCGGTGCCGCGCCTCGCGACGCCTCGACAATCCGTCGCCGCGGGGTCGGTCGGCGTCGCAGGCCACCGATCCGGGATCTACAGCCTTGGTGGTCCAGGCGGATGGCCCGTGATCGGGCGTACATCGCTGGCGCTGTTCGATGCGTCACTGGATCCACCCTTCTTGCTCGCACCTGGCTCTCGGGTTCGGTTTCAGGCTGTGAACCCATGACCCTCAAGATCCTTCAGGCTGGCCTGCAGACCACGGTGCAGGCCGCGCCGCGCACAGGCCAAAGACATTGGGGTGTTCCATGGTCGGGACCGGCAGATAGCCTCTCCTGCAGCCTGGCCAACGCGGTGATCGGCAACACGCCAGATGCGGCAGCGCTTGAGATCACCTATGGTCAATTCCGTGTGCGGTTTGATACCTCGATGCGGTTCGCCCTGATGGGCGCACCCGCGCCCGCCTCGCTGGATGGTGGCCCTGTGGCCTACGGCCAACCGGTTGACGCAGCGGCAGGTGCCACTCTGACACTGGCCGCACCAGCGGCGGGTGTGCGCACCTATCTCGCCTTGGCGGGCGGGATTTCTGTGCCCGCCTTCATGGGCAGCCAATCGACCTACCCACCGGCAAGCCTTGGCGGGCATGAAGGCCGGGCGCTCATCGATGGTGATCGCCTCGCCCTTGGCTTACCGCCCGCCAATGCGCAGGCAGCCGCTATCCCCAAGGGCTTGCATGTAACGCTCTCTGATCATTGGCGTCTACGGCTGCATCCCGGCCCAGACGTGACCCAGGGCAGCGAGCTTCACCGTCAGCTCTACACGGAGGTCTTTAGCGCGACGCGGCGGGCCGACCGCATGGGGATCCAAATAGAGGGACCCAAGCTTGGCTGCCGCCGTGATGACACAATGGATAGTGTCCCAGTCTTTCCGGGTACCGTACAAGTTCCGCCGGATGGCAAGCCCTTCATCCTCCTATGCGATGCGCAGACAACAGGCGGCTATCCGCGCCTTGGTCACATCGCGCGCGTCGATCGGCATAAACTCGGCCAGGTTCGCCCTGGCGACCGCGTGCAGTTTTTGGAGGTCTCAGCAGAAACCGCGCGCCGTGCTTTTGCTGCGAAGCAGAAGACGCTGAAGGATGCTGGCCTCGAAAACGCGCTCTTTTGAGATCATTCGATGCTTCGGCATCATCGATCTTCAGCCTGCCTCACATCTTCCATCGTGTTGAGGTTCAAGAGCAATGCGGGATTAAACGGGACGTGCCGCACCTGACAAAGCGCGGCGATCTGATAAAGCGGCAGGTTCCGCCGCCCCTCACAACGCGCGAACGCGTCTTGCAACGTCGCCAGGTCCCAGTAGCCAATTGTCGGGTGCAATCCGTTGTCGTCACAAGCAATCGCCGTTGCTCCGTAAAAGGAAAGTCGTTCCAGAAGATCACCGGGCAAAAAAGGTGTGTCGACCGGCACCGTGAAAAAAGTCTCAACCGGCATGTCCAAGCCGCCGATCCACTGGGCGATACTGCAAAGAGCACCAGCGGGCCCATGCGGCGCTGATGGATCATCTTTGATCGTCGGAAGACCGGTCTGGCGATCAGCATCGCCGGACAGGACAATCGAGCCCGCAACCGGCTTAAACCGATCGATCAGAATATCGATCATCCTGCGCCCGTTCAGCGTGACGACAGCCTTATCGATGCCTTGCATACGCGCCGACTGACCGCCTGCAAGAATGACCAGCAGCGGCTCACTGATGCTCATTGTCAGGAGGAAAGACCGCGCTTGCGAAGGCCATTGATCGCGAAACTGTCGATGTACTCATCCATGGCGCCGACGTCGAAACTGACGCGGTCCATTGTCCGGTCCTGCGGCATCGCGATCGGCGTCGACGCGTCATCGAGTGGCCAAGGCTCGTCATGCGCACCCTCAACGACGCTATCGACCATCGGGTAGCGAACGCCCTCCAGCTCCGCCGCCTCGCGGAAGAGGTCCGTCCGGAAGGACGAGGCGAGCGCAATATCAATATCCGTTGACTGAGGGAGTTGTCCCCACCTGACCATCTGCATCGCCGTCCATGCGGCCTTGGAGTGCCAGGGGAAACCCGCGATCGAGGGATCAAAAAAGGAGGCAAGCGGCTTGTGCGCCCGGCTCCCCAAGGCGCGAGAGATATGCCGCTGATCAAGGCCGATATAGCGCTCCCGCGACAGATAACCCGCCGCGGCGTCTTTCCCTTCATCCGTCTGCAATCTTTTCACGGCCCGCATCAATGCACGCACAAGGCGCTCATGCACCTCCTGATGGTCATCCATCCAGTCCCGGCGGACCCCGAGCACCTTTTCAGGCGCCGCTGGCCAGATTTCCGACCCTGCAACGATCTGGTGGCCGATCCCGCGATGGACGGCCAGCGTGTTCCATGGCTCGCCAACACAGAAACCATCGATGCTCTCTGACTCGCATAGCCGCACCATGTCGGGCGGCGGCACAACGATCAGGCGAACATCCCTGTCCGGATGAAGATCCGCAGCGGCGAGCCAGTAGCGAAGCAGGTAGTTATGGCTCGAGAACGGATAGACCATCGCGAAGGTGATGGGGGCCTGGCCTGCTCCGCGGCGACGCTCCGCGATCACTTTCAGCGACTCGGCTGTCACCGGGCGGGCGTCAAACGCCCACGGATCGACATCCTGCATGTCCTTGTAAAGAGCATTGGAGACAGTGATACCATTGCCGTTGAGGTTGAGCCCAAACGCCGTGGCAAAAGATACCCTCACTGGCGAAAGGCCAAGCGCTGATGCCACCACCATAGGTGAGAGCATATGCGCCGCATCGAGATCGCCAAAAGCCAGCTGGTCCCGGATATGAGCCCATGAGTGACCCTTGGCGAGGGTCACATCGAGATCGAGCTGTTCAAAAAAGCCTTCCTCCTGCGCCACAACAAGAGGAGCAGCATCGCAAAGCGGGATAAAACCGATCGTCAGCCTATCGAGACCCATCGCTACACCTTACCCAGAAGATCAGCAATCGATAGGATGTCTTCGGCCACTTGCTTAAGAGGCTTGCCCGACGTCATCGAGGTCTCCCGCATGGCACTGTAAGCGGCCTGCTCATTCATGCCGCGCTTATCCATCAGGAGACCTTTTGCGCGCTCAACCACTTTCCTCGTCTCGAGATCGTCTTTAGACTTCTGAAGTTCCTTCCAAAGACCATCGACCATCTTGAACCGCTCGATCGCCACCTCGATTACCGGTAAGATCCGCGACTCGGACAAGCCATCAACGATGTAGGCACTGACGCCCGCGCGCACGGCTTCTTTGGCCAGCGAGCCGTCGCCGTCCTCGACAAACATAACGATGGGCTTCGGATTTTCCTGAGCAACAGTACGCAAGTTCTCGATCGTATCGCGATCGGGGGATTCGCAATCGATGATGATCGCATCCGGTTGCAGACCATTGATGCGCTCAAGCAGCCCGACCGACGTCAGGTCATTGGCGATATGCACCACGGCGCGGTCACGCAGGCCCTGCTCAACAATCGCGGCGCGGCGTGGATCGCTATCGATCAAAAGCACGATCAGGGGCGCGTTGCTGACATCATCCATAGCGAGAGGCTATTCTCGCGGCAGCGCGATAGCAATTGGTTGATGACACTAATATGACTTAGTTTTCCGCGCTATGCCGCAGAAATACGCAGTTTTGCTGGTGCTTTCACCTGAGCCGCCGCAAAAACATGCCCGATACCCAGGAGAACCGGACCTTCGGCGGTTATCGTCATCGCCGATAGCGCGCTGAGCGTCGTGGGTGCAGATCGCTCGTCGGGCCGGGACAAGGATTCCATCACCACCGCAGGAGTTGAGGGCTCGAGGCCTGCATCCATCAGCTTCGCAGCCAAAACACCGGCTGTCCTGCCGCCCATATACACCATCAGCGTCCTCGAGGGGTCGGCATAGGCCTGCCAATCGAGGTCAGGCAACGCACCCTTTTTGCTATGGGCGGTGACGAAGGTGACACCTTGGGCGCATGCGCGATGGGTGAGTGAGACGCCTAAGGACGAAGCCGCAGCCAAAGCGGCCGTCACACCTGGCACCGTCTGCACGCTGATCCCTTCTGCTTCGAGCGCGGCGATCTCTTCACCGGCCCTTCCGAAAATCATCGGATCCCCAGATTTCAAGCGAACGACGCGTTTTCCCTTTTTCGCTAGGCTGATCATCAGCGCATTGATGTCATCTTGGCGGCAGGAAGCGCGATGCCCTCGCTTGCCCACCAGCATGCGTTTGGCCTCCCGGCGTGCAAGATCCAAGATGTCATCCGATATTAGATCGTCGAACAGGATCACATCAGCTGCCTGCATGGCTCGTACAGCGCGCAGGGTCAGAAGATCGCCCGCTCCCGGACCCGCACCGACAAGCGTGACATGACCTTGCGGTGCTGTGCCCTGCAACCGCAATGTGTCGAAGACCTTTTGGGCTTTGGAGGCAGGCTGGACCCAGGCGGCGTGGGCGAAGGCCTGCCAAAAACGACGACGCTCGGTGCTATCGGGAACGAGCCTCTTCACCTGGTCGCGCATGGACCTTGCGACTGTAGCCCACGAACCGAGCTCCGCAGGCAACAGCGACTCAATCCGAGACCGGATCATTTGCGCCAGGGCTGGTGCGGAACCTGCTGTCGAAATCGACACGACCACCGGCGACCGGTTGACGATGGAGCCGAACTGAAAATCGCAAAATGCTTGGCGATCAACGACATTGACCGGTACGCTGGCCAACCTCGCGGACGTCGCAAACGCCTCAGCAGCCCCCTCCCCATCAAAAGCACCAATCGCCAAGGCAGCATCCTCAAAATCTGTCAGCGCCCAATCTCGCACGTGATGGCGCAGGCTTTGGGGCGACATGTTGACCAGTTGCCGTACGTCTTCAGACACGTCAGGCGCGACGAGATCAATCACAGCGCCTGCGGCGATCAACACTTGCAGCTTCCAAAGCGCGCCCTCACCCGAGCCTGCAAACAGAACACGCTTGTCGCGCAAGTCGAAGAAGACCGGTAGCACGGAGAGCGGCTGGAGAGTGGGCTTGGCGCATAGTTCAGGCTTTCTCTGGGACACGTGTCACCTCCATCAGCTTACGGATCTCTGCACGACAGCTGCCGCATCCGGTTCCCGCTCCTGTCGCATCACCGACCGCGTTCAGGCTATGTGCGCCGTTTTTGATAGCAGCACAGATGGTGTTGCGACCGACATCGAGGCACGCACATACGGTCGGGCCTGGATCGAGATAGCCATCCGGTGGCTGGCCACGCAGGATGAGGTGCCGGTCTGTAGCCAAAACGACACGACCGATTTGATCAGCCAACCAATCGCGTGCGACAACGATAGGCTCTGAACCTGCGATAAAGGCGCCCCACACCCTCCCTCGCATAAATACCGCACAGCGGTAGGAGTAGCCTTTCTCATCGACTTCCTCAATCAGCCTGGCATCACGCGGCATACCGAGTAGTTTTACCGCAAAAGATCTCCATTCGGAGGGTCGCTCCGATCCGGCAAGCTCAAACCTCACGCCCCGGTCGCTCACCGCCCGTGCCCAATAGGCTGCATCCGGCTCGCTCGCTGCAGAGCCAACGGCAAAGCCGTACCAAGCGGGCCGGAACGCCTCGACGCTAACAGTCGATGCCTTGAGCGCGGGCTGACCCGATACAGGATCAACGTCGGGCGACACCAAAACGTCGACGCGCGCGTTTGATGCCGTATCGTCCGTCCAGTGCATCGGCACAAAAACGCTGCCCTCCCTTTGCGCAGACGTTACATTTGTCCGGACAGTGATTGAACCACGTTCGTTCGTAATGTGAGCAAGGCCATCTTTTATGAGCCCCGAACGTTGAGCATCGTCGGGATGAACATCGACGTAAGGTTCAGGCGCATGCCGATTGAGACGAGGCGCACGACCGGTGCGGGTCATCGTATGCCACTGGTCACGGATGCGTCCAGTATTCAACGTTAACAGATGATTTTGTGACTTCGGCGATACCAAACGGGGCGGAACAAAGCGAGCCCGACGGTCCTCTGTATAAAACTGACCGTCGGCAAAGAAACGCTTCTTGCGGCGCCCGTCTTTAGGGCATGGCCACTGCACAGGATCCATGCGCGCATAGTCCATATCGCTCAGATCATCGAGTGCGCCGAGATCGAGATCGCGCGTGCCATTGTTCTCGAATGCCGTCATTGCGGCATACTCACGGAAAATATCTGCTGGCGTTGCAAAATCGAAAGCATCGCCATGGCCAAGGCGCCTCGCCAGTTCGCATACGGCCCACCAGTCGGCCCTTGCTAGACCTGGTGGCGATAGGAATCGTCGCTGCCGGGATATTCGCCGCTCTGAGTTGGTGACTGTACCATCCTTCTCACCCCACGCTGTTGCTGGTAAGAGGACGTCAGCACACCGCACTGTATCGCCGTTCGGCACGATATCCGATACCACGACCAGCGGACAGGCCTTGAGCGCCGCCTTGATGCGATCCGCGTCAGGCATCGAGGCCACAGGATTGGTTGCCATGATCCAGATCGCCTTTATTTGTCCATCGGCCACGGCATTGAAGAGGTCGACAGCCTTGCGCCCCGGGGCATGGGGAACAGAAGGCGCATTCCAAAAACGCTGGACACGGTCTATCGATGTGGGTTCGAAGTCCATGTGACACGCCAACTGATTAGCAAGGCCGCCGACCTCTCGGCCGCCCATGGCATTGGGCTGGCCTGTCATGGAAAAGGGGCCCATGCCCTCCTTCCCTATCCTGCCAGTCAAGAGATGTACATTGATGATCGCATTGACTCGATCTGAACCATCCGCGGCTTGATTGGTTCCCATCGAGAACAGCGTGACTACGCGTTCCCTCCGTGCAAAGAAATCGAAAAAGGTGGTGATAGCTTTCTCGGAAAGCTGCGTTGTCCGCGAAACCTCAGCGACGGTATAGTCGGACGCCAGCGATGCGACGTCCTGGATCCCGCGCGTGTGGTTCTCAACGAAACATGTGTCGGCCCATCCGTTTTCGGACAAATGATGGAACAGTCCCAAATAAAGGGCGACATCGGTGCCAGGCGCGAGCGCCAAATGAAGATCCGCCACGTCGCATGTCGGTGTTCGGCGAGGGTCGATCACCACGATTCTGAGATCCGGGCGCCTCTCCCTTTCTGCAACAATTCTTTGATAAACAACCGGGTGGCACCAAGCGAGGTTCGATCCTGTGAGGACCAGGAGATCACAGCGCTCAAGATCCTCATAAACCCCCGGCACCGTGTCGGTGCCGAACGCTCGCTTGTGTCCGGCCACAGCCGACGCCATACAAAGCCGTGAATTGGTATCAACGTTCGCACTGCCAATGAACCCCTTCATCAGCTTGTTGGCGACATAGTAGTCCTCGGTTAGAAGCTGCCCGGACAGGTAAAAGGCGACACTATCCGGACCATGATCGTTGACCGCGCGCGCAAAACCCTCCGCGACCCGGGTCATCGCGTCGTCCCAACTCGCTCGCTTGCCATCAACAAAGGGCGTGAGCAGTCGGCCCTTCCGGCCGAGGGTCTCACCCAGAGCCGATCCCTTGGAACAAAGTCGCCCCCAATTGGCCGGGTGCTTGGGATCGCCTGATATGACAGCACTATCCGTACCCGTTGGGCTGGCGATGATGCCGCAACCTACACCGCAATATGGGCACGTCGTTTTGATCAAATCGATGGGAGCGCCATCGGCCATGGCTAACGCGCCTCAGCCAACGCCCGCAGGTCAACCGACACCACGCCGTCCTCGACCTTCACTGGAAAGGTCTGGACCTGATACTGGTCCGGCCCCCGTGCCAAACCGGTATCAAGATCAAACACCATGTTGTGAAGCGGACACGCTACGGCGCGGTCATGCACGATCCCCTGGCTCAAAGGACCGCCCTTATGCGGACAATGATCGCGAGCGGCGAATACATCATCCTGGGCTGTACGGAATAAAGCGACACAACCAGCGTCGGTTTTCAAGACTCGGCTCCCCCGCTGCGGTATCTCTATGACGCCGCAAACAGCGATCCATACTGGCTCTGGGCCGCTCATCATGCGGTCTCCATCGTGCTGCCGAGGGTGATGGGCGTGAATTCGTGGGCATCCTTGCCTGCTGCACGTACCGCCCAAGGATCATCTTGCATGAATTGCTGCGAGTAGACGAAGCGGTCGTAGTAGGCTTTCAGCTCTTCGGGCTTGGCCAGCGTCTCGCGGATATAGTCCACACCAACCTTCGCCGCCCATTTGTAGATGCGATCAAGATACCATCCCTGCTCACGATACATCTGCATCAAAGCACCGATATAGATGATCGTCTCTTCTTCACTTTCGATCGTGCAAAGATGGTCGGTGGCTTTGACATGCATCCCCGCCGCACCCGCAAAGTGGATTTCATATCCGCTATCGACGCAGACAACACCGATGTCTTTGCAGGTTGCTTCTGCGCAGTTACGGGGGCATCCGGATACGCCGAGTTTCACCTTATGGGGTGTCCAGGATCCCCATAAGAAGCGCTCCAGCTTGACCGCCAGACCTGTTGAGTCTTGCGTTCCAAAGCGACACCAATCCGTCCCCACACAGCTCTTCACCGTGCGCAGTCCCTTAGCGTAGGCGTGTCCGGAAACCAGCCCCGCCTGGTTAAGCTCCGCCCAAACACCTGGTAAATCTTCCTTTTTAACACCCAGCATATCAATGCGCGCGCCCCCGGTGCATTTGACCGTCGGGATCTCATACTTATCGACCACATCAGCGATCGCGCGCAGTTCCTGCGCCGTCGTCATTCCGCCCCACATACGGGGTACTACGGAGTATGTTCCATCCTTCTGAATATTGGCGTGCACGCGCTCGTTGATGAACCGAGACTGCCCATCATCTTCATACTCTCCGGGCCACGCGCAAACGAGATAGAAATTGAGCGCAGGACGGCATTTTGAGCAGCCACACGATGTCTTCCAGTTGAGCTGCTGCATGACATCTGGGATGGACTTAATCTCACCGGCCACGATCAAACGACGGACCGCATCATGTCCTAACTCTGTACACCCGCATATCGGTTTCGCCGCATCAGGATCAAACTCATCGCCAAGCGTCAAGGCGAGAATCTGCTCCACAAGCCCCGTACACGAGCCGCATGATGCGGACGCTTTGGTGTGTGTCCTGACATCATCGAGTGACGTCAGACCTTCACGGGTAATGGTGTCTTGGATCGCTGATTTGCAAACCCCGTTACAGCCGCAAATCTCTGCATCGCCCGGAAGCGCTGCCACCGCAGCGAGTGGATCCACCGCATCTCCACTGGCAAAGGTCGGACCAAATATCAGTGTATCGCGATACTCCGAAACGTCGATGCCGTCCTTAATATGCTGGAAAAACCATGCACTATCTTTGGTGTCACCATAGAAGACTGCCCCAACAAGCCGATCGTCCTGCAGCACCAAACGTTTATAAACGCCTTTCGCAGCATCACGGAGGACAACTTCCTCAAGGCCATCTGTCTGCTGAAAGTCACCAGCCGAAAAGACGTCAACGCCTGTTACCTTCAGCTTTGTCGAGGTGACCGATCCGGTGTAGGCCATATGCGCTTCGCCGGCGAGTTGCGCGGCCACCACCTTGGCCATCTCGTAAAGAGGTGCGACCAGGCCATAGCACTGGCCGCGATGCTCAACGCACTCACCAACCGCGAAGATATTAGGATCCGACGTACGAAGATCGTCACCAACAACGACGCCACGACCGACATCAAGGTCCGCATCCTTTGCCAGCGCAACACTCGGCCTGATGCCCACCGCCATACAAACGAGATCAGCCTCGATAACAGTGCCGTTAGCGAGGCGAACGGCTTCCACCCGCTCTGTACCGAGAATATCCTTCGTATTCGCCTGCGTATGAACAACGATGTCGCGGGCTTCAATCGCTTTGCGAAGCAAGTGTCCCGCTGCCTCATCAAGCTGTCGTTCCATCAGCGTGGGCGCGAGGTGGACAACCGTGACATCCATGCCTTGCATCTTGAGGCCAACGGCCGCCTCAAGCCCCAAAAGGCCGCCGCCAATAACAACTGCGCGTCCACCTTTCTGGCATGCCGATAGCATGGCTTCGACATCGTCGAGATCGCGATAGCTCCGTACACCAGGCAAATTATGGCCTGGTACCGGAATCATAATGGGCGTCGAACCGGTGGCTATCAAAAGCTTGTCATAGGCTGCCCGCGTACCGTCATCTGCGACAACAGTTTTGCTGTCACGATCAATCGCGACGACACGCTTGCCGCGATGAAGCGTGACATGGTGATCCCTATACCAATCTTCATCGTGAATGATGATATCCTCGAACCTCTTTTCTCCAGACAGCACCGGTGAGAGCATGATCCGATCATAGTTCACCCGGGGCTCGGCATTGAAGATCGTGACATCATAAGCGTCCGGTGTCTGCTCAAACAAATGATCGAGCACCCGGCCAGGAGCCATACCATTACCGATAACGACGAGGCGTTGCGAACTCATGCGCTAATCCTTGAACGATGCTCACGGGTTCATCCGTAAACACTCTAAGAGCTGATTGAACCTTCAAAAG
>JBCDLG010000007.1:0-54929 GCA_038745625.1 Pseudomonadota bacterium
CGGTGCTTTTCCGTCAATCTTAAGCCAGGCGGTGGTCCCTTCGGCGGGGGTTTGCGGCTCATCCGCACCGACGAACCGCGCACGACCCAGGCGAACCCCGAGCCCATCAACAACGCCTTTGATGCCCTCGCCGGGCACCTCTGTCACCTCGCCCGCGATCGCGCCGCTGCCTGCGACCTCAGCAATGGAGCGGGCGACCGGATGCAGCCCCGTCCTCGACAAAGCCGCAACAGTTCGGAAGTCGTCCGTACCAAGATCACCTTGATTGATCCAGTCGAGCCGTCCGGTCGTCAGTGTACCAGTCTTATCGAAGACGATATGACGACAGCGGGCGAGGCGCTCCAGCGCGTTGCCGCTCTTCACCAGGATGCCGCGGCGGAACAGCTGACCTGTCGCGACCACCTGGACCGCTGGGGTCGCAAGGCCGAGGGCGCAAGGGCAGGTGATGATGAGAACGGCGGTCGCTGCCATGATCGCCTCACGCAGCTCCGCGCCGAGGAGCAGCCAGCCGGCAAGCGTCACGGCCGCGAGCGTGTGGACGACGGGAACGTAAAGCCGTGCCGCCTTGTCCGCGAGCATGGTGTAGCGGTCCTTGGCCTGCTGACCTGTTTCCACCAACCGGATGAGGTCGGACAGCAAGGATCCCGCCATATCGGCGGTCGCCTCGACGATGAGGCGTCCTGATATATTCTGTGTGCCAGCAAAAAGATGATCATCGGGTGCTGCGACCTGCGGCGCGCTCTCGCCCGTGAGAAACGCGGTGTCGATGTCCGACCGCCCCTCAAGCACCTTGGCGTTGACGGGCAGTCGGCTGCCGGGCTGAAGCACCAAACGATCGCCCACGGCGATCTGCTTGGCGGTGATCGCCTCGGCGTTGTCTTGCTCATCAAGGCGCACGGCCGTTGTCGCCTGCAGCGCCAAAAGGTCGTGGGCGGCCGATCGCGCGCGTCGCCGCAGGCGATGGTCGAGCCAGCGTCCGATCAGCAGGAAGAACAACAGCATCACGGCGGCGTCGAAATAGGCGTGCTCGCCGCCATTCATGCTCTCAAAAAGAGAGACGCCCACCGCCAAGACGACGGCGAGCGAAATCGGAACATCCATATTGGCGCGCCGTCGCCGCAGCGCGTTCCAGGCCGAGGAGAAAAACGGCCGACCGGCAAAGGCCACGGCGGGGATGGCGATCAGCGCTGAGACGAGATGCAAGAGCGCCCGCGTGGCCTCACCCATCTCCTCGCCATTGGTCGCCCACACCGAGACAGAGAGAAGCATGATGTTGGCCGAGGCAAACCCGGCCACGGCCAAGCAACGCAGCAAAAACCGTCCGTGCTCATCGGCTTCTTGCTCCGTCACTGTGGGATCAAAGGGCACGGCGGTGTAGCCGAGGTCAGCAACGGTTTCGGTGATGTCCCGCGATTTGAGCTCGCCGCGCCAAGCCACGTGAAGCTTGCCTGAGGAGAGGTTGAGCCGCGCGGCCGTGACGCCCGGAAGCGCGGTCAGGCTCCCTTCGATCTTCGATATACAGCCTGCGCAGCGCGCGCCGGTGACAGCCAGTTCCAGGCTTTTCTCACCATCCTTGTCCTGAACAAAGGGTGCTGGATCAGCGCGCGTTTGGTCATGCGCGGGCGGCGCAAGTTGGGATGGGCACCCAAGACCACCATCGATCGGCGTCATGCTCATTCGATGATAATCCGCGTTTCGGCCGAGAAAACCGGCTCGTTGCTGTCTTGCTCTGCCGCCTTAAGCGTGAGGTCCCAAGCGCCCCGGTCAATCGCGGCCAGGGTGGTTCGGTAGCGTCCGTCGCCAAGGCTGGTGAAAGCGAGCGGCTGGCGCCCTGAATCGGTCATAGGGCGGACGACCTCACCGGTTACGTCTGCGACGTAGACGGGTTCTCCCGCTCGGTCGACCAACCGTACAGTGATCGTTTGATCGGCATCGCTTTCGGGTACACCGATCAGCTGCATCCGCCATCCCAGGCTGGCCTGTTCCTCTTTGGTCTCCAAAACCTGGTTGTAGTGCAGACCCTGATAGTAAGATTTCTCAACCTCTTCGCCGGGGAAGCTCGTCACCGCCAGACGGACGAAGACCACATTGGTGACGATGACGACGCCAAAGAAGCAGACGAACCAGATAAACACCTGGCGTCCGGTCAGTTGGCGCTGTTTGTCGTTCGCACTCATCGGCTCATCCCTGCGGGTTGGCGGATATCAAGGATACCTTGATCATCGGCGCCTGCCACCCTGGTCTCTGACAAAATCGATAGAACGTTCGACGCGCTCTCCCGACTGACGATCCGTGAGCGTGATGGCGATGCTTTCCTGCCGGGTCGCCTCAGCGGGTAAGGTCAAGAACAGGCGGTATTTCACCTGCTTGTCGCCGTCGACGCTAAAGGTCATCCTGCCTTCGTCAACCTCAAGGCCGACAGCCGAGACGGTGAGGGTCTCTGGCCCTGCGACCTCGATCGAGAAGTCCCGTGCCGCGCTGCCTTTGTTGAGGACCCGCGCCGTGATGGCATTCCTTATCCGGCCGTCAGACAGTTGCGTGGCGATCACTGCACGGTCGCGTTCAATGCCGAACTCGACGTTTTCGCGAGCGAACAGCCCGACCAGCATGACCACGGAGACGACCGATAACACAGCTGCGTAGAGAATAGTGCGAGGACGGATAAAGCGCGGAAGCCGTTGTCGCTCCTCTGCCGTCGCCACGTCGTTATAGCCAGTACCGTAAGCGATAAGCCCTTTCGGAAAACCCATCTTGGCCATCACCGAGTCGCAGGCATCGACGCACAGGCCGCAATTGATGCACTCAAGTTGGTCGCCATCGCGGATGTCGATGCCCATCGGGCAGGCGACGACGCAGCCTTGGCAGTCGATGCAATCACCAAGCTCCGACCAGTCCTTGCCTTTCTTGTGCTTGCCGCGCGGTTCGCCGCGTTTGTGGAAATAGCCCACCTGGAACGTATCGGCATCGATCAGTGCACCTTGGATCCTGGGCCACGGGCACATATAGGTGCAGACCTGTTCTCGCATCAGGCCAGCGAGTGAGTAGGTGGTGAAGGTCAAGACACCGATAAAGATGTACGACGTACCCGGCGCTGTGCCTTGGAAAAGGCCCGCAAATACGGTCGGCGCATCGTGGAAGTACAAAACCCAAGCGCCGCCTGTGGCCATCGCGATCAGCAACCAGAGCGTATGCTTGCTGAGTTTTTTGGCGACTTTACTGGCGCTCCAAGACTCTTTCGCAAGCTTCAACCGTTTGTTGCGGTCGCCCTCAATCATTCGCTCAACAGCGATGTAAAGATCGGTCCACACTGTTTGTGGGCACGTGAAGCCGCACCAGAGGCGGCCCCATATCGCGGTCACAAAAAAGAGCGAAAGGGCGGCGAGGACCAAAACACCGGTCACCAGATAGAATTCGTCCGGCCAGATCTCAATTCCGAAAAAGTAGAGCCGGCTGCCCGAGAAATCGACGAGCACGGCCTGGCTTGGCTCCTGCGGTGCGCGCGGCCACCGGACCCAGGGCAGGCCATAATAGACCCCAAGTGTCACGAAGAGGACGATCCACTTCATGACACGGTATTTCCCCTTGACGAGCTGCGGGTGGATAGCCTCGCGCTTGCTATAGAGCTGCTGTTGCTCCGTGCCCGTCACGGGCTGTGCCTCGTCATAAGGCATGGCGGTCACATCTGCTCCTATCAGTTCTCGCCTGGACCATTGCCTTGCGGCTCGATGAGTTGGCCAAAGCGCCGCATAGGCTCGTCAACACCGTCGTCGGGCAGGCTTGCTTGTTCGCTCTCGCCGCCGCCGAGCGCGTGCACATAGACAGCGAGTGCGGTGATGGTGGCGTCGTCAAGGCGATCGCTCCAATAGGGCATGACACCATGGCTAGGGGCATAGATCTGTTGTCTGATCGAACGCCGATCGGAGCCATAGAGCCATTCTGCATCGGCAAGGTTCGGCCCGCCGCTGGCGCGAACGCCGCGACCATCATCGCCGTGACAGATCGCACACTGCGCTTGGAACAAAGGCGCAGCCCGTGCGACGGCCTCTTGATCGTCCTGGCGCTCACTGAGGTTCAGGACATAGGTTGTCATATCCGTGATCTGCTCCGACGTCAGAAGGCCTTGCTCGCCAAAGGCGGGCATCAGCGATGTGCGCGTTTCATCATTGTCGGCGCGGATGCCATGAAGAAGCGTCTGCTTGATGTCCGAGAGGGTGCCTCCCCAGAGCCACACGTCATCGGCGAGGCTTGGGTAGCCACGGAAACCGCGCCCGCCAACACCGTGGCACGTGGCGCAGTTGTCACCGAAGGCTGAGCGCCCGGCGGCCATGGCAAACTGAAAAAGCTCCGGATCTCGTTCGATTTCTTCGAGCGACGCCGTGGTCAGGAGGCGGTTGGCGAGTTCTGATCGCTCCGCCTGGGCCATGGTCATCTCTTCCGCCACATTGTTGCGGTCCGAGTGTCCTCGCAGACCGGGGAGGCCCGGAAAGCTCGGCATAAAGATGCAATAGATCAGAGCCCAGAAAATCGTGGCATAGAAGACGATCAACCACCAGCGGGGCAGGGGGTTGTTGAGCTCCTTGATGCCATCCCATTCATGGCCGGTGGTCTGGACGCCAGTGTGGCCATCAACATCGGTGGATTCATGCTTACTCGGCTCAGTCGTCACGGTTGTCATCCTCGTCAAGAGCCATCCAAGCGGCCTGGTCAAAGGTCGCCCGGTTACGGGGTGAAAGGGCGTAAAGAAGGATCAAGGCGAACGCGGCCACGAAAAGAACAAGGCCGAAGGTCTGGGCGATGTCAGAAAGAAGAACGTGCATGATCTTATCCGTCCTGCTGCTGATCAGTGTCAGCAGCGATCACGGTCTCGCTTTCGCCTGAGACGGTTTCAATGGGGGTCGTTGAAAAGTCCACCATGGTGCCAAGGACCTGAAGATAGGCGATCAGGGCTTCCATCTCGGTGATCTGCGTGTTGTCCGAGAAGTCTGGGATCGAAACACCAGGCCAACGCTCCTCAAAGCCTGAGAAGTCATCAACGAAAGGTGAGCCCGCCTGCATGCGCAGGTCATGCACCGCCGCCTCGATTTGCGCATCGGTATAAGGAACACCCACCCGACGATTGGCGACCATTTTTCCCGTGATCTTCTCGGCGTCGAGAACGCGCGTCTCAAGGAACGCATAGGGCGGCATGATTGATTCCGGCACCAGGCTTCTGGGGTCCACAAGATGCTGACGATGCCATTCGTCGGAATACTTGCCGCCAACCCTAGCAAGGTCGGGGCCGGTGCGTTTGGAGCCCCATTGGAAGGGATGGTCATACATGCTCTCGGCTGCGAGCGAGTAGTGGCCGTAGCGCTCCACCTCATCGCGCAGGGGACGGATCATTTGGCTATGGCAACTGTAGCAGGCCTCGCGGATATAGATGTCGCGGCCCGCAAGTTCGAGCGGGGTGTAGGGTCTCACGCCCTCCACTTCTTCGATCGTGTTTTCGACATAGAAGAGCGGCGCGATCTCGATCAGCCCACCGATGGAGACCACCACGAGAATAGCGGCGACAAGCGGCCCTGAGTGTTTCTCGAGAAACGTATGACGGTTCATGATCGACATCAGGACTTACTCCGCAGGCGCCGCAGCAGGAACAGGTGCAGGATCGGCGTTGGCCGGATCAAGCTCACTCTGCCGCACACGGCCTTTCGCTGTTTGATAGAGGTTGAAGCACATGATCAGGGAACCTGCGAGGTAGAGAACGCCGCCAAAGGCACGAATGATGTAGGGGATGTGCTTGGCTTCGACGGTCTCAACGAACGAGTACTGAAGGAACCCAAGCTCGTCATAGGCGCGCCATTGGAGCCCCTCGGTGATGCCCGCCACCCACATCGCGCAGATGTAGAGGATGATGCCGAGGGTCGAGATCCAGAAATGCCACTCCACAAGAGCGAGCGAGTAAAGCCGCTCGCGCTTCCAGACCCATTGGGTGAGGCAGTAAAGCGCGCCGAAGCTGATGAAACCAACCCAGCCGAGGGCGCCTGAGTGCACGTGTCCAATGCCCCATTCAGTATAGTGCGACAGCGAGTTCACAGCTCGGACCGACAGTAGGGGGCCTTCGAAGGTCGACATACCGTAGAAGGCGAGGCTGACGATCATCATGCGGACGACGGGGTCTGTGCGCAGCTTATCCCATGCCCCGGACAGCGTCATCACGCCATTGATCATCCCGCCCCAGGACGGCATCCACAGCATGATCGAGAACACCATGCCAAGCGTCTGCGCCCATTCAGGAAGCGCTGTGTAATGAAGGTGGTGCGGGCCCGCCCAGATATAGATGAAGATCAGCGACCAGAAGTGCACGATCGACAGGCGGTAGGAATAGACCGGCCGGTTCACCCGCTTAGGGATGAAGTAGTACATGATGGCGAGGAAGCCCGCGGTCAGGAAGAAGCCCACCGCATTGTGTCCATACCACCACTGGGTCAGCGCGTCCTGCACGCCGCCGAAGAGTGAATAGCTGCGGCTTTCAAAAAGTGAGACGGGAACGGCGAGGTTGTTGACCACATGGAGCAGCGCCACCGTGACGATAAAGGCGAGGTAGAACCAATTGGCGACATAGATGTGGGGCTCTTTCCGCTTCCACAGTGTGCCGAGGAAAACGAGAAGATAGGCAACCCAAACGATGGTGAGCCAAAGATCCGCATACCATTCAGGCTCGGCATACTCTTTCGACTGGGTGATGCCCATCAGATAGCCGGTGGCGGCGATGACGATGAAGAGATTGTATCCCCAGAACACAAACCAGGGCAGCGTCCCGCCAAAAAGCCGCGCTTTGGTGGTGCGCTGCACGACATAGAACGATGTCGCGACCAGGACATTGCCGCCGAAGGCGAAGATCACCGCCGATGTGTGAACAGGACGCAGTCGGCTGAAGTTCAGCTGGGGGATGTTGGGCCAGGACAAAAACTCAGGGAAGGCGAGCTGAGCGGCGATGATGACACCGACGAGCAATCCCGCAACGCCCCAAAACGCCGAGGCGACAACGCCAGCTTTGACAACGTTGGTGTTGTAGACGTTGGGGTCGGGCCACTGACGGGACTGAAGTTGCAGCAGCAGCGCATAAAGCCCGGCAGCGAAGGCCGCCAGGAACATAAAGGCGTGGATTTGCATCGCGCCATCGGGTGTCGCGGCTGCCACCACGAAGAAGAAGAAGGCGCCGATACCCAGGAAGAAAGCCAGAAGAGGGACGTCGGTTCCAGATTCTCGGTACGGCGAGGGGGGCACTTGATGGTCCACGGAACACCTACGAACTGCGTAATGGTTCTCGTCGGTCTAGCATCGCGGCGGTAGGGCGGCTTTGATCCGCGTCAAGTCTTTGCTCGCGAAACCCTGTAGACCTGCTGAAATGGTTCCTGTGGGCGTCATGAGTCCTCGATGCGGTCCCTATATTGGACTGGCGGCAGCCGTGATTGCGGCGGCTCCCCTTGGCGCGTTCGGCGCTCTGGACACGGAAGAGGATATCATCATGGTGGCGATCTGCACCTCCGATGGTGCGGTCAGGATGATGCCGCTCTCGCTTGATCCCGAAGACGAGCCAGCGCCCGCTCCCAGCCACAGCCCTATCGGTTGCCACGCGCCATGCCTTGTTGAGCGGCGCGATGGTCCGGATGCGGTGCGACGGCTGGGGCCGACCAACGTCTGAGACTGGTTGTGTCAGCCGCTGTTCAGACCGCTGGCGATGCGAAGCGGCTCTGACCAAGCGCGTACGGATCGAAGGTCGCCGCCACGACTCGGGCCAGCGGCCGCGCGTCAGGGTGGATCACGATGTCATCGCCCTCAATGGCGACGATGTCGTCGGCCACCAAGGGCAAGAGGCGCTCCATCACCTGGCTTTGTTCAGCTCCGGAGCCGTCGATCGCATCAAGATAGGCATCCATGCTGCCGCGCATGTCGCACAAAAGGCGCTTCAGCCATTCGCCAATATCTTGATCGCGTGCGGACGCAACAACACCCTTAGCAACGGGCAGTTGGCCTCTTGCGATTTTATCCCTGTACGCAGGGAGGTTCTTGTCGTTCTGCACGATTAAGCCGTGAACAGAGCTGATCGCGCTTGCGCCGACGCCAATCACAATGCCGGCTTGGTCCTCAGTGAAGCCTTGGAAGTTGCGGTTCAGCCTCTGGCCGTGCGCGGCTTCCGCGATGGCTGTTCCAGGGCGGGCGAAATGGTCAAAGCCGATCCGCTCATATCCCGCGCTCTCAAGACGAAGGGCTGCGTCCTCGGCCAAAACATGCCGCAGCGACCGCGCGGGCATCATCTCCTCGGGGATGAGCCGTTGGTGGGGAAGCTTGGACGGCATATGCGCATAGCCAAACAGCGATACCCGATCCGGCGCGAGCTTCACCACCTCATCGATTGTCCGGCGGAAGGTACAAAGCGTTTGATGTGGCAGCCCGTAAAGCACATCGAGGCTGATATCGGACACGCCTGCCTGCCGAAGATCCTGCACGCACGACCGGACCATGCTTGGCGGCTGTATACGGTTGATCGCCTTTTGCACTTTGGCGTCCAGGTCCTGAACACCGATCGAGAAGCGCTTGACGCCAAGCTCGACCAAATCTGTGATCTGATCAGCGTTAGAGAGGCGCGGATCCACCTCCATCGCGATCGGCACCGTATCGAGGGTGCCGAAGACGGCCTCGACCGCCGTGAGCAGCCGTCTCACATCCGCGCCTGAGAGAATATTCGGTGTACCCCCGCCAAAATGGATATGCGAGAGCGCGCTCCGACCCGAGAGCGTCCCACCGATGATCGCAATTTCGTCAATCAGGTCATCAACGTAAGAGCGGATGCGCTGATCGCTGTTCTCCACCCGCATATTGCAGCCGCAATAATAGCAAAGCTGCCGACAGAAAGGGATATGCACATAGAGCGAGACCGGTTCATCCTCACCAATCGCGCGCAGACTGCGGGCGTGCTCATCTCCTCCAACATCGTTGGTAAACTGAAGAGCTGACGGGTAGCTCGTGTAGCGAGGGACGTTGAGCGTCAGATACTTTTGCCAGGCGGTACGCATGCGCGAGACCTAGCGCAGGGGACAATCGGCGCTTTGATATCGCGCAAAGGCGATGCGCGCGTCGCTCAGGCGACCGCTACCGTCGCAGATGGTGTTTGCTGCAGCGGAAGCTCGCCTTGGTAGCCAAGCCCGCGCAGCATCAGGCTCATCCAGCTTTTAAAGGCGACGTCGTCGGGCGCCTCATCAAGCTCGGCCACGGCGAGGGGGTGGCAGTACCGGATACCGCTCATATGCACGGCGCGGCCCGTGGCATCGACATCCCGGATATCGAACTCGCCCCGAGACACGCCGTAGCGAACGATTTCCTGGCAGGTCTCCATCAACCCGGTGCGATAGTGCTGGACCTCTTCCCAGCGTTCTTCGATCGCCGCGGCGACCATGTGATGGACCCGCTGGTTTTCTGTGAACGTATCGAGCGTCATCTGATGAATAGCGCGGTAGAAGGCCGCGAGCCGATGCGCCGCGCTCTCTTCGGCAAAAGCGGTCGCGCGCGCCGCCGCCAATTGTCCCTGCAGCTTCCGCTCGGCCATGGCCCGGTTGATCCGGGCCTTCGTACCGAAAACGCGGTGCACGTTGGCTGAGCTGAAACCGCACGCCCGAGCAATGTCGGCAATCGTGGTCTTGTCATACCCAATTTCCGTATAGAGCCGCCCCGCCTCGTCGAGGATCAGGTCACGGGTTTCGGCTTCTGACAGGTTCAGTCTCGGCAAGTCTCACATCCTTTCGCGGCGAACCCGATAACGCAGTTTTGACAAAATGACTAGTGACAAAATACGAATATTGTCATATATCAAATGTCAGAAAGACGCTTGGTCTTCGATTTAAACAGGATTTTCAACATGCTGCGTTTCTTGGGTGTCTTGGGACGAGGGATTGCTTGGGTGGCGGTGCTGGCCGTTGTTGCAGGCGGCACGCTGTTTATCGGCCGGGGATTTGTCGTCGATGAGAACGAGGGCGAATCGGCCGCAGCGCCTTTGCCGGTCGCTGTGATGGAGGTGCGGTACCAAGACACCTACGAGCAAGAGCGCCGTTTCTCTGGCCGCATCTTGGCTGCACAGGTGGCAGACGTGTCCTTCGAAGTCGCGGGCGAGATTGACGATGTCCTCGTGGAGGTCGGTGATCTGGTCGAGGAGGGGGCTGTTCTTGCTCGCCTCGACCCTGTGCGTTTAGACATCCGCGCGAGTGAGGCGGCAGCTCAGCTCGCCGAGGCACGTGCTGTGTTCGCGACAGCCGATGCCAGCCGCGACCGCGTGGTCAATCTTCTCGGCCAAGGCTTTGCCACCGAACAAGAACTCGACAATGCCGATGCCGAGCGCAACGCAGCGCGCGAGCGGGTGAGGGCGCTGGAGCGCAGCCTCGCGCGGGCCCAGGAGGATCTTGAAGACACAACCCTGCGAGCGCCCTTCGCGGGATATGTCGTCGGTCGCTACATTGATGGCGGCACCGTGGTGCAGGTTGGTCAGCCGATCGTCCGCATCAACCAGAAAGCAGAGCTTGAAGCCGAAATCAGCATACCAACAGAGCTCGCCCGGTATATTGAGGTTGGTGATCGCTTTCCGCTCGCCACCGGTGATCGCGAGGCGGACGGCGTGGTGCGCGGGATCAGCGAGGACGTTGATCGGTTAACCCGCAGCCGCAAGGTGCGCCTGGCGATTGAGCAAGATCCTGGGTTCGTCCCCGGAACACTTGTCCGTATAGGCCTCACCCAGGAACGCCGCGGCACCGGCGTCTGGGTCCCCACCGCTGCTCTGCAAGAGGGCTATCGCGGTCTGTGGTCGGTCTATGTCGTGGTCGAGGAGGGCAACGACCAGGTGATCCGCCGCAAAGATGTGGAGATCATCTCGATCGGCGACGGCCGCGTCTTTGTCACCGGCACGCTGGAGGATGGCGACCAGGTGGTGACAACGTCGCCCTTCCGTTTCGTCCCTGGGCAGAAGGTTGAGATCAAAACGAATATAGCACCCGGCACGTCGGCCAGTGCCGCCTCGTCGTCCATCCTGCGCTGAGGGCTCGCCATGAAAACGATCCTCTTCGATACGCCCCGCGCATTGGTGATGATGCTCATTCTTGTCATCGTCGGTGGTTCCGCTGCGCTGTTGACGATGCCGCAGCAGGAAGATCCCAAGATCCGGAACCGCGCAGCCACCATCCTGACGCCGTACCCTGGGGCGAGCGCTGAGCGGGTGGAGCGACTGGTCACGCAGCGCATTGAGGACCGGCTGCGTGAGGTCGAGGAGATCGACACTGTCGAGTCGCGGACGATCACCGGCCTCTCGTCGATCACCGTCATTCTTCAGGACTCAATCAACAACACCGATCAAGCTTTCTCCAAGGTGCGCGACGCGCTGGCCGATGCTGTCCCGTTGTTGCCTGATGGCGCTGCCGACCCACGCTTCATCGACAATCGCGGCTATGCATTCACCGTGGTTGCTGCCCTTGTTTGGAATACGGACAGTGCGCCCAATGAGCTCATTCTCAAGCGCACGGCGGATGAGCTTCGCTCACGCCTGCGTAATGTTCCTGGGACCGAGTATACCGATATCATGGGGGCGGGTCCCGAAGAAATCGTCGTCTCCCTGCGGAGCGACCTGGCCCAGTCGCTCGGGCTTTCAGAAGGTGAGATCGCCGTCGCGTTGGCCTCAGCCGACTCCAAATCGTCGGCGGGGCAAGTCTTTGGCCCACAGAACGAAGTCGCTCTCGAAGTCCGCGGTGCGCTTGATACGCTGGACCGCATCCGCGATGTGCCGATCCGCGAGGGCGCCGACGGCGCGCAAGTGCGGGTTGGGGACCTTGCTGAGGTGCGGCGGGGCTTGCAGCAGCCGCAGCCCCTGACAGCGCTCGTTGATGGTCGTCGGTCCGTTGTTGTCGGTACACGTATTGATGACGGGCTACGGGTCGGCCAGTGGTCGGCACGTGTCCGCCAAGAGTTGGCCGACTTCGAGCAGGATCTCTCCGCCGGCATTGAGCTGCGGATCATCTTTGATCAGTCAGTCTACGCCGAGCAGCGTTTTGGTTCGCTGCTCGTCAATCTCGGCTTTGGTATCGCGCTGGTCGTCGCCATCCTGTTCTTCACCCTTGGCCCACGGGCGGCGCTTCTTGTGACCTTCGCGATCCCGCTGACGACCCTCTTAAGCCTGACACTGATGAACTTTTTCGGCGTGCCGATCCACCAGATGTCGATCACCGGCTTGATTGTTGCGCTTGGTCTGTTGGTCGATTCAGCCATTGTGATGTGTGATGCCGTTGGGCGGGCCCTTCGCCGCGGGCTCTCTCCTCGTGAGGCGGTGGAGGAAAGTGTCGGACGCCTTTGGGTGCCGCTCCTCAGCTCGACCCTGACGACCGTGCTCGCCTTTCTCCCGATCACGCTGCTGATCGGCGGTGCAGGCGAGTTCGTCGGTCCAATTGCTGACAGTGTGATCATTGCTCTAATGTCGTCGCTTCTTCTCGCGCTAACCGTTGTGGCGGCGCTGGCTGGACTGTTCTTGAAGCCGTCCGAGAGCGAGACCCGGACGTCGTCTGGCGGCATTGATTTTCCGGTTGTCGGGCCTGCATTCAAAACGCTCCTGGGGCTGAGCTTGGCCGCGCCGCGGCTGTCGATTTTCGCCGCGCTCCTTGCGCCCATCCTTGGCTTCATCGGTGTGACGACGCTGCCGACCCAGTTCTTCCCAGCGGCCGACCGCAACCAGTTCCATGTCGAGCTGCGCCTTCCGTCGCAATCGAGCCTGGAGCAGACCAAACGCGCGGCGGAGATTGCGGACGGCCTCCTCGAAGCGCACCCCGCGATCGAAGAGGCTGATTGGTTCGTGGGCGGTTCTGTTCCCTCCTTCTACTACAACGTCGTGATGAACGAGGACGGACAGCGCAACTTCGCGGAGGCCATGGTCACGGCGAAGCGGCTCGATGGCCTTAACGATGTTCTGATCGAGCTGCAGCAGTCGCTCTCCGAAGCCATGCCCAATGTGCAGGTCAACGTCCGTCAGCTGGTGCAGGGGCCGCCATCGCCTGCACCCTTCGAGCTCAGGATCCAGGGCCGTGATCTTCAGGTTCTGAAAGACCTCGGTGAGCAGGCCCGGCTCATCCTCTCCGAGCTGCCCGAGGTCAACGTCACGACCGCGTCGCTTGCTGGCGGTGAGCCGAAGCTCTGGGTGGATATCGATGAGGATGAGGCGCGCCAGGCGGGCCTCGCTTTGCGGGATGTGGCCAGCGGGCTCGCGGCGAAACTGCAGGGCGCCCCTGGCGGCACCGTGATCGAGGGTGAGAACGAGGTTCCCGTTCTGGTCCGCCTCGACGATACCGCACGCGGATCGTTTGAAGAGCTAGCATCCCTTGCGCTCACCACCCGCGCCACCGATTCTGTTGGCACACCGCTCTTGAGCCTCGGCGAGCTCAGCCTTGAGCCAGCGCCCGCCACCATTCGCCGCTATCAGGGCGAGAGGGTCAATCAGATCCTTGGCTACACAGCGGCGGACGCCTTGCCATCGACGGTGGTCAACGCTTTTGAGCAAGCGGTCGCAGATGGCCGGTTCGTTCTCCCGCCAGGCTATTCTTACGCCTACGGAGGAGACGCCGAGGCGCGGTCCGACGCTGTCGGCGCGCTGCTCAGCTCCGTTGGTCTGATCGTTGTCGCAGCCGTGACCGTGATCGTTCTGACCTTCAACAGCTTCCGTCTTGGCGGCGTGGTGCTGGTCGTTGCGGGCCTGTCGATGGGGCTTGGTATGCTGAGCCTGACCATCTCCGGCTATCCTTTCGGGTTCCAGCCGATCATTGCGCTGATGGGGTTGATGGGCGTGGCGATCAACGCGGCGATCATCATCATCGCAACACTGAAGGCAATTCCAGAAGCTGTGGCGGGTGATCGCCTCGCTGTCCGCGACGGTGTGCTGGAGACCTCGCGGCATATCACGTCAACGACGCTGACGACCTTTGCGGGCTTTTTGCCGCTGATCTTGGCTGAAGGCGATTTCTGGCCGCCTTTCGCCACCGCGATTGCAGGCGGCGTGGTGCTCTCGACCATCGTCTCATTCTTCTTTGTACCGCAGTGCTTCTTGCTTCTGACGCGCCACCGCCCGGTGAACGTCTTTGAAGACGATGTGCTTTCTTCCGATGAGGGATTGTTCCATGCGACTGCTTAGTTTGGCCGCGTGTCTGTCGCTGGCCGCTACGCCAGCTTTTGCCCAAACCGATGAACTCCTGCGAGAGCTGGTGAGCGACAGCCCTGAGATCTTGGCGGCGCGCGATGAGGCGGCCGCGGCGCAGGCCGAGCTCTGGGCTGCGCGAGGGCAACTCTTTCCCCAAGTCCGGGTCGAGGCGTTCACCCAATCGATTGAGGAGACCCTGCGGCTTGACGGCTTGCCCGGAGAGCTAACCCAAACGCGGGATCCCCGCGCGGTGAGCGCGATTGTGGACCAGGCGCTTTTCACCTCGGGCCGTATCTCTGGTAGCATTGGCGCGGCAAAGGCGACGTCCTCGTCGGCGGCTCACACCCGGGATGCGACGCGCCAGGACGTGCTCCTTGAGGGCGCCAGCGCCATCGCTGATGTCGTCCGTGATCGCGCTATTCTCCGGGTCCGCCGAGAGAACGAGGCGATCGTCCGTCAGCGCCTTGATGAAAGTGTTGCGCGGCGTCGTGCTGGGCTCGCAACAACGACGGATGTGCGCCAGTCGGAGGCACGCCTTGCGCTGGCGACCGCCGATGCGATTGCCGCCAATGGCGCGCTTGAGCGCAGTGAGGCGCTGTTCTTGCGCGTCTTCGGCAAAAGACCGCCAGAAAGCCTCACGCTGCCGACGGCCTCCCGGCCTTTGCCGCGCAGTCTCGAGGAAGCTCTGGATACGGCCTTTGATCGAAGTCCGGATCTCGGTGCCAGCGATGACCGCGTGAGGGCCGCCCGCCAAAACGTGCGCGCCGAGCGCGGATCGCTTCTTCCCCAGTTCACCGTCACAGCTTCCGCGAGCACCATCGACAATGAACGCTTCGGCATTGAGCTTGGTGAGGCTGAGCAATATGCGGTGACGGTCAATGGCCGTTGGAATCTCTTGAGCGGTGGATCAGGCTATGCCCGGACACGCGCGGCCAAACGGCGCGCTGATGCGGCGAGGCGCACCCATGTTGTCACCGAACGCCGGGTCCGTGAGAGCACCATCTCGGCATGGACAACCCTGCTCACGACCCGCTCATCCGTCAGTGCACGCCAAGCCCAGGCCGATGCAGCGTCCGTCGCTGCGGAAGGCGTTGCTGCAGAGTTTCGCAGCGGTCGGCGCACAAGGCTCGATGTTCTTGATGCGGACCAAGAGCGTAGCGATGCCCAGGTGGCTCTCGTCTTGGCGCAGCGCGACCACGCGGTGGCAAAATTCGCGCTGCTTCGTGCGACGGGCCAGCTTTAGGGGTTGGTCTTGGGAATGCGCTTGGCGACCGGCCCGGCGCGTTTCTTCCTCGCCTTCTGCCAGTTTCTGATGTGCGGCAGCGCGAAAAGGTAGATGCCAGTTCCCCACATCACGAACAACGCGATGCCCGACGGTAAGAAGACGCCCTTCTTGGTCCATCCGGCAAAGAACGAGCCGTCGTGGAGGCTCTCAATCAGATCGGACCGGCGATAGGCGACCTGCAAGACATCGCCGTTCGACGTATCGATCTGCGCTTCCCAATTGTTGGCGGCGATGAATTTTACGACACCCTTGTCCGGCTTCACATCGACGCGGGCGAGATCGTCCCAGCTGCGCAGCTCCAGTTCATCGATTTGCTGCGCGACGATGAACAGCTCCTCAAAGCTCTGTGAGGGCATCGCGGATGGTGCTTCGCCGCGGGCGGTGGGCGGCTGGATCCAGCCCACGTCCTTCTTGAGCATCAGCATCAGACCCGTGACCACCACAAGGCCGAGCGGCAGCATGATCAGCGGAGACGCCCAGTGGTGGATCTGTCTGATCAGCTTTTGCGGCTTCACCTCATGCTCCTCTGCGCGTGGTCCGGTGTCCTAACAGCTTGCCAAATCACATCAAAGCGTGCGTGACTACAGGCGTGGGACCAAAAAAAGACGAGAGTACTTCATGACATTTCTGGGTTTGATGAGACGAGCGAGCACGCTGGTAGCAATGGCTGCTGTCGCCACCACCACGGCGTGTGCTGACAACCATGAGGAGGAGGATGGTCTTCAGTCATCGGTCTTCAGCGGCATGGAGTGGCGCTCGATTGGCCCTGCTCTGATGAGCGGGCGGATCGCTGACATCGTGCTCGTGCCGGATGATCCAGCGACTTGGTATGTCGGCGTCGGTTCTGGCGGCGTGTGGAAAACAGAAAACGCCGGGACGACGTGGACACCGCTTTTTGACGACCAGGATGTTTACTCAATCGGCGCGCTCGCGCTCAGCCCCCATGACCACAACGAGCTGTGGGTGGCTACGGGCGAGAACCATGGCGGTCGGCATTTGAGTTTCGGCAACGGCATTCATCGTTCACGCGATGGCGGTGCGACCTGGGAGCATATGGGCCTTGAAGAGTCCGAGCACCTCTCAAAAATCATCATCCACCCAGACGACCCCAATGTCATCTATGTGGCCTCGCAAGGCCCTCTGTGGTCGGAAGGAGGCCAGCGCGGCCTCTACAAGACCACCGATGGCGGTGAGACCTGGGACAACATCCTCTCCGGTGGCCCCTGGACCGGCGTGACCGACCTGCTGATGGATCCGCGCGACCCGGATCTTCTTTACGCGGCCACGTGGCAACGCCACCGGAATGTGGCGTCCTATCTCGGCACTGGCCCGGAGGGCAGCATCCACAAATCCACCGACGGCGGCGCCACCTGGATCGACCTGCAAGAGGACGGCACCGGCCTGCCGAGCGGCAATATGGGCAAGATTGGCCTCGCTTACTCGCCGCAAAACCCTGACCGCCTCTATGCGGCGATTGAAACCGATCGCAGGGAAGGCGGCGTGTGGATGTCCGAAGACCGCGGTGCGTCTTGGGTGAAACAGTCCGACGCCGTCGGCGGCGGCACGGGCCCGCACTATTACCAAGAGATCTATGCCAGTCCGCATAAGGAGGGACAGATCTATCTTCTCTCCAACTACAGCCAAGTCTCGGACGAGCACGGCAAGAATTTCCGTCAGATCAATCTTGAGAGCAAGCATGTCGACGATCACGCGCTCGTCTTCCACCCAACGGACCCGGACTATGTCCTGATCGGCTCCGACGGGGGGATCTATGAGAGCTATGATGCGATGAAGTCCTGGCGCTTCATCGATAATCTTCCGATCACGCAGTTCTATAAAGTGGCGGTCGACGATGCAGAGCCATTTTATTATGTCTATGGCGGTACGCAGGACAACAGCTCGCAAGGCGGGCCCTCACGGACGTTGAACGTCAACGGCATCCGGAACGAAGACTGGTTCATCACCCTGGGCGGTGATGGCCACCAATCGGCGACCGAGCCTGGCAACCCCGACATCATGTATGCGCAGTGGCAGCAGGGGAACCTGACCCGCGTCGACCGGACCACCGGCGAGACCGTCTATATTAAGCCGCAGGCCGCCCCCGGTGAGCCGATTGAGCGGTGGAATTGGGATGCGCCGATTTGGGTGTCCCAGCATGATCCCGCGCGTCTTTACTTCTCATCGCAGCGGGTTTGGCGCTCGGATGACCGCGGCGATACCTGGACAGCGGTGTCCGGTGACCTCACCCGGGATGAAGACCGGATGCAGGTTGAATTGATGGGCCGCCAATGGTCGTGGGATGCCGGCTGGGATCTCTTGGCGATGTCGGTCTACAACACCATCACCTCGTTTGGTGAGTCGCCGCTCAACCAAGATCTTCTCTACGTGGGTACGGATGACGGCTTGATCCAAGTCACCGAGGATGGCGGCGAGACATGGCGCCAGGTCGAGGTCGGCGCGCTTCCGGGTGTTCCCGAAACGGCTTTCGTCAATGATATCCGTGCTGATCTTCATGACGAGAACACCGTCTACATCGCTCTCGACAACCACAAATTCGGTGATTACGCGCCCTATCTCCTAAAGTCGGAGAACCGCGGCCGGACCTGGACCTCGCTAGCGGGGGATATCCCAGAGAAACACCTCGTCTGGCGCATCGTGCAAGACCATGTGGACCCGGAGCTTCTGTTCACGGCAACAGAGTTCGGTGTTTTCATGTCGGTGAACGGCGGTGAGAATTGGACAGAGTTCTCGCAAGGTCTGCCCACCATCGCGCTGCGGGATATCACCATTCAGCGGCGTGAGGATGATCTTGTCGCGGCCTCCTTTGGCCGGGGGTTCTACATCCTTGATGACATCGCGCCTCTTCGCGATGTTGATGAAGAGGCGCTGGAGGAGGGCGCGCTTCTCTGGCCTGGGCGCCGCGCCTGGTGGTATGTCCAGGAAACGCCGCTCAACGACCCTGGCCGTGCGGAGCAAGGCCACGGCTATTTCACGGCCGACAACCCGCCCTTTGGTGCGGTGTTCACCTACTACCTTGCCGAAGGTCTTCAGACCAAAGAGGAGGTGAGGGTCGAGGCGGAGAAAGACGCCAACGAAGCTGGAGAGGACACCCCATTCCCGGGCTTCGACGTTATCACCGAAGAGCTCACTGAGGTCGATCCTGAGGTGATGCTGATCGTGCGCGACAGTGAAGGCGAGATCGTCCGACGGCTAAGCGGCCCAACGTCGAAAGGCTTTCACCGCGTGGCGTGGGACTTGACCCGTCCCGGCATCTTTGCACTGAGGTCGATGCCTGACGAAGAAGACGAAGGCGCCTTTATGGTGGCGCCGGGGACCTACTCTGTCTCGCTGGTTCAGCGGATCGATGGTGAGACTACGGAGCTTGTCGGGCCGCAGGAGTTCGAGGTCGAAGTTCTGCGCGGCGGTGCCCTTGCGGGTGCAGCGCCCGAAGCCGTCGTTGCGTTCTGGGACCGTCTAGCGGCTGCTTACCGCCGCAGCTCGGCGGCGAATGCGGCTTTGTCGGAGCTCGATAGCCAAGTCGGCCTCTTGAAAGCGGCGCTTGATCGCTCCTCAGGCGGGGCTGAGCTCAACGCGGAATGGGAAGAGCTTCGCGCTAAGACCGATGCCATTCAGGAGATGCTGCAAGGCAATCCTGCGCGCAATGTGATCGGTGAGCGGACCTTGCCCACGGTCGGTGCGCGCCTCTTCCACGCCGCGGCCGGTGTCGGCTCCAGCACCTACGGCCCGACGCCGAGCCATGTGCAGTCGCTCGAATGGGCTGAAGCCGCCCTCGACGAGGCGGTGAGTGAGATCGAAACAACGCAATCGGAAGATGTTGCAGCCTTCTTGACCGCGCTTGACGAGGCCGGTGCCCCATGGGTGCCGGGAGCGAGGATCCCTGCTAGCCAATAAGGGAGTCCTCGGACTTTCAGCAATCAGTGCTGCGTCGCTTTTTTGCGGCGCAGCTTTTGCTGAGTCTTATATCGATGAGGTCGTCGTCACAGGGCAACCGCAGGAGGCGCAGCCGCCTGCGGCCGTTCACGGCGACGTCCCTATTGATCTTGCCTGGGCCGTCGTCGAACGAACCTCACTCTCGCTCTCGACCAATTCTCGCGGCGAAACCGGTTTTGCTATTCGTGGACGGAGTGAGCGCGAAGCGCGCGTGACGCTCAACGGGTTTTCGCTGATTGACCCTTGGGATGATCGGCTCAACCTCGCAACCCTTCCGGGGGCGTCGTTCCGTGTTCACGTCAGGACGCTGGGTGATGCTGCAATGGGGCCGGGCGGTGTCCTGGCGCTTGAAACGATCGATGATCCGCAGACCCGGCTGACCGCCGAAGCTGGCGATTTCGGACATGTGAGAGCCCATGCGCTTCTTGTCAGAGATCGCGGGGTGCTAGCGGTTGAAGGCCTCACGCGCGACGGTGCGCGCGCCCCGGACGACGCTTCACTGCCTTTCTCGCAAGCCGATGTTGCGACAAGGACGAACACGGACAGAGATCAGGCGAGTATCCTTGCCGCTGGCAAAGACGACTGGCGCGATTTCACGCTGACAGGTTTGGCGCTGTTCTCTTCAACCCAATATGGTGTTGCGCCGGAAGGTCATCTTGATCCTGAGCAATCCTCCGTCCGGTTTTGGCGGGTGCCAGAGGACGAGCGGCTCGTTCTAGCCGCTGGTGCCAGCAGGACCCTCGTGGGGCGACAGGCCGAACTCAAGGCGTGGCTCCACCGGAACACGCAAAAGATCAGCGTCTTTGAAGATGAAACCTATACGGAGAGCAGTGGTGCCGAGGCAACCACGAACCTCGGCGTGGGCGTTGATGCGGCGCTTCGCGCTGAGCACTGGGCGGTGGGGGGCTCATGGAACCAGGCTTCCCATGAGGAGCAGGAGCGCGGCGAGCCTGAAGAGGACTTCTCTCGCCAGAACTATGCGGTGTGGGGACAGGTCACCCGCCCCTTGACGTCCGATCTGTCGGTCTCGGGCGACATTCGGCAGGAAGGTTTTGTCACGGGCGACTCAGGCGGAAGGGAGGTCGAAGCCGACCTCTCTTTGACAACAAGCCGTGTTCGGATGATCTTTGCGCCGGCGGGCGGGATCGGTTGGTCCCTCGAAACGGCCAGGCTGGGACGTTTGCCAAGCCAGCGTGAGCTCTATGGCGAGGCGCTGGGGCGGTTTCTGGTCAATCCCAACCTTGAAGCAGAGCGCGCTTGGTCGGGGGAGGGGTCGCTGTTTGCTGAGTGGCGGGGCGCTACGCTGGACGTCACCACCTTTGTCGAACGCCGATCAGATGTGATCGATCAGCGCATTGTTCTCACAGATGGTGGCTCGCTTCGCCAACGGATCAACACAGACGGCTATCTCGCTTACGGCATCGAGACCGAGGGCGAGGCGCCTCTCACGGACGCTCTCACATTCCGATTCAGCGCGACGATCGCTGAGTATGACCCGCGGGGCGCCACGGCTTTTCTCACCGAAAGGCCGGAACGTCAGGTGGCCGCGGCGCTCACCTATCGCGCGGCCGGCGCGTTTGATGGCGAGATCCGCCTCCGGCATCAGTCCGGCGCGTCGTCGCTCGGTGAGGATGGCGCGCAGGTGGCCTTGCGCGCAGGGACGGCGATCGATGTGGAGGCAGGTCTCGCTCTTCGTGCGGGAATGCGAGGATATCTGCGCCTCGACAACGCGTTTGACGCGGAGATCGTCCCTCAACTGGGCCTTCCCGCGCCCGGGCGCTCGCTCCGCGTCGGCGTGACTTGGGTGATGTAGGAGGCATCTAAGCGAGGGCTGACCAGTCGTCAGCCCTCGCGCCCCCGACGCCATTTATCGTCACCACCATCAACGCGTGGGTGTCTCAAAAAGACGGTCCCAATATCCAAATCGCAGCGCGGGCAAAAAACGGGTCAACGATCAATCGAATTTTTCTGATTTTCTTGGTGGGGTGTGTATCGTTTCCCTCTCATCCAAGAATCCTTGGAACAAGGGTAAGACAAAACAAGCGCTGGGGCACCAAGCCGATGGTTGGAGACAAAGAGTTTCAGTCGCTTTTGGAAGAGTGGCGTTCGGGTGACGAGGCGGCCCGCAACCAGATCGTCGCCTTGGTGCATACCGAGATCGAAACCCTCGCCTCAATCATTTTGCGTAAGACGCCTTGGGAACGCTCTCTCGTCACCAGCGATCTTGTCAATGAGACCTTCATTGAGCTGATGAAGACGGAGTCATTGATCCTCAACGATCGGGCCCATCTGATGGCGTTGAGTGCACGGATCATGCGCTACATCGTGATCGACCGAGCCCGAAAGCGGAGCGCGGCCAAACGCTCCGGGCAGCTTGTCACCTTGTCCACTGTCGACGGAGCGGACGGCGGTGCCGACTTCGAAGCGATCGCTCTTGATACCGCGCTGCGCCGCCTGCACGCGATCGATCCCGCCCGGGCGCAGATCGTTGAGATGCGTTATTTTGGCGGTATGCGGATAGAGGAGATCGCGGAAATCCTCGGCATCTCCGGGTCCTCGGTCAAAAGATCATGGCGCGTGGCGCAGACATGGCTCAAGGAGGCGATCAGCGATGACCTCAGCAAACGATGAGCTCGAGGCGCGGGCGCTTGCCATTGTCGATGCGGCGCTCGCCATGCCGCGAGACGAACGCGAGGACTTCGTGCGTCAAGAGGCGGGCGACGAGATCGCGCTAAAGGATCGGGCGCTCACACTTCTTGCCAAGTTGCAAGCCGACATCGGAAGCGATCTCAAGACAGCTGGCGGCGCGCAACTCTTCGAAGAGGTGGTAAGGCCCGAAGCCATTGGTCCCTATGCTGTGGAAAGTGAGATTGGCCGCGGCGGTATGGGGGTTGTCTATCTCGGCCGCCGCAGCAATGTCGATTTTGAGCACCAGGTGGCGATTAAGCTGGTGTCGGAAATTCGCCAGACGCCGCGTCTCACAGAACGTCTCTTGTCCGAACGTCGCGTTCTGGCACGCCTTAGCCATCCGCATATTGCCCAATTCTATGATGGTGGCGAGACAGATGATGGTCGGCCCTACTTTGTCATGGAGTATGTCGAGGGCGCACCGCTCCGGACATTCCTGTCACAGACAAGTGTCGGTCTTGATGATCGCCTACGCATCTTTCGTGAGATTTGCTCCGGAGTTGCCTATGCGCACAGCAACTTGATCGTGCACAGAGATCTATCGCCGGCCAATATCCTGGTCTCATCGGAGGGCGCGGCTAAAGTGATCGACTTTGGTGTTTCCCATACGATCGGCGAGGAGGGCGATGACAGCACGCGATTGACCTACACCGAAGGGTTCACCGCACCTGAACGTTTGCGAGGCGACCCGGCAACCACGCTCAGCGACATCTATTCATTGGGCGTTGTGTTCTCCGAGCTGCTGAAAGATGTGCGAGGGCCTCGTCTCGACGATCTGCATGCCATCGCGCAGCGCGCGGCTGCGGCGTCGCCGGAGGAGCGCTATCAGAGTGTCGGTGCGATCCTTGATGATCTCGATCGCTATCACGAGATCCGGCCGGTCACAGCCGTTGAGAACAGTTGGCGCTATCGCGGTGCGCGGCTTTTTGAGCGTCGGCGGCTCCGCGTCTTGGCCAGCGTTGTGGCGGTCCTTGGCATCATTGGCACGAGCATCGTCACTTCTGTTCTTTTTGTCCGAGCACAGACGGCAGAGCAAGAGGCGCAACAGCGCTTTGACGAGGTTCGCTCACTTGCCCGCACACTGATGTTCGATATCTATGACAGTGTCGAAAACCTGACCGGCGGGTTCGAGGCGCGATCAATCGTGATCGAGACAGTCCAAAACTATCTCGACACCGTCTCCGCCCTCGAGACAAGCCAAGCGGATCTGCGCTTGGAGGCCGCGCTCGGTTATCATCGCCTCGCCGACGTGCAGGGCGATTTCACCGGCGCGAGCCAAGGACGCGTGCGGGAGAGCCAGGAGAATATCGAGGCGGCCCTGTCCCTTGTTGAGGCCGTCTTGTCCGAGGCGCCGGGCTCGCCTGAAGCAAACCATGTGAAAGCCACCATCCGAGAGTGGCAGGCGTCCAATGCTCTGTTCCGTGCACGGGATACGGAGTTGGCGATGGAGCTTGCTTTCGATGCAGCGGCAGTGATCGGTCAGGCGTTGGCGGCTGATCCCGACAACACCGCGTATCAGAAGACCAACCTCGCAATCCTCAAAATCACGGCCCAGATCAATCAATATGGCGGCAACGGTAGCGAGGCTGCCGCTGGCTTTGCGGACGCCATTGAAGCGGCCGAGACTCTGTTGACGGTCGACAATGATGAGCGCGGCTTGCAGATCATTGCCAACCTCAAGCGGGACTTGGGCACCCTCCTCATTGACCTCGAACGGGAAGAGGAGGCGATCGCGATGCTCAGTGATGCCTTACGTGATATCGACGGCTTTATTGCAGCGTTCCCGGAGGATCAGGACGGCCAGCATGTCAAAATGGTGTCAGCGTGGCAGCTCGCCATCGCTCAGCAGCGGCTCGAGCGTTATGATGAAGCGAGTGAAGCGATCAGCGTGGCGATGCAAATCGCGCGGGCGGCTGCCGCCAGCGACATCGGCAATGTCAACGCGCGGCGGGAACTGGCGGTGATCTCGGCGACAGCGGCTGAGCTGGATGTCATCGCGGGCCGCATCGATCAGGCCAAGGAGACGGCCGACGCGGTCCTCACCGCGTTTCAGCAGCCTTATACGGAGGATCCGGATAATCCCGGCTTCGCCATGGACGTCGCCTACGCGTATGATTTCATCGCCGGCTTTTACGAAAGCATCGATGATCAGCCTGCCGCGTGTCAGTTCTACCGCGACGGGGTGCCAATCTTTGAGGATCTGGCGGCGAAGGATGCGCTGACACCCTATGACCAAGAGTTCTACGCGGTTTATCAGGAGAAGATGAGCGGCTGCTGAGGCTGCGCCCGGCTCGGCCATAGCTATGCGTTTTCGTATAGACGAGATGCATTTTTGGCCGATTTCTGTTCGGTTTTTGAATGGCTAGCCCTTCCTCGGCCGCGATGGGCGCGGCGCGAGGGACCGGAGCCATCATGCCGCTGTCGCCGACCGTTCAGTCTCGAGAGCCGTTTGATGGCGAGGACGACGCCGTTCTTCCTGTTATCGATCGCTGGTTCGGCTCTTGGCGGATTTCCCTCCATCGGCGTGCCTACAGCCCCGCCGAGCTCACCGAGACTTATGACAACCACGCTGCGAGGTGGGACCGCATCACTGGGGCGTTTGGCGTTGATACGGCCTACGCCAACGCGCTACGCAAGGTGCAAAGGCGCGGAGATTTATCACTCGGTACATAGAACGAATCTATCCTTGACTGTGGTGCTGGAGATGGCGCTTTCGCCGCTGCAGTGGCGCAGACCATGCCAGCACAGATCATCGCCGTTGATCTTTCGCCACAGATGCTCGCCTGCGCTGAGCAGCGTCTCACCCGCCTGAACGTTGATGCTCAATATCGCCTGGCCGACGCGCGTTGCCTTCCGTTTCCGGATGATAGCTTCGATCTGGTGGTGACGGCGCATATGCTTGAGCATCTTCCCCGTCCTGAGCAGGCGTTGCGTGAGATCAGCCGCGTGCTTAAGCCAGGCGGCAGCGTCATCGCCAGCATCACCCGTCCTTCGTTCATCGGGCGCCTGATCCAGCTGACATGGCGCACCCATGCGCTTGCGCGCTGTGAAGGCGAACAGCTCCTGCGCGACCAAGGGTTTGAGGCCGTCTGGTCGCTGCCCAGCACCGGGAACAGGATCTTTGATTGTTTCAGCGTCATTTATGCCGCAAGGAAGCCTACAGTGTACTGACGGTGTCCTTGAGGGTACGTGCCAGATGGTCGAAGACCAGCCGAATGCGGCGGTTGGTCTTCAGCTCGCGATGCGTCACTAGCCACACGGGAAACTGCGGCGAGGGCAGGCCTGGCAGCACCTTCTCGATACCGGGTTCTGGCCCGCAGATCGTGTCAGGCAGCATCGATACGCCGTATCCTGACTTCAATAACTCCCAAACGACGACGCCATTGTCGCTCGTCACCACGAAATTCTCCGCTGTGATCGGAATGCCCTGGTTTTGAAGCGGGGTGAGGAGACGTTCAGGGTCAGGATTTCCGACAAAACTGTGCTCGGCAACTTCGCGCGGTGTTTGGGGCCGTCCGGCCTGATCGAGATAGCTGCTTGCGGCATAAAGATTGGCCGTGAAATCGCCGATATGCCTGGCGATGAGGTCGGGTTGATCAGGCCTCGCGTGGCGTATGGCGATATCCGCCTCGCGCCGCGTCAGGTTCTGGGTATCGTTCGATGAGACGATCCGTATTCTGACACCAGGAGCGCTATCCCGCAGCGGCTTGAGCAAGGCGGGCAGGAGGGTCGCTGAGACGAGGTCCGTGGCGGTGATCGCCACTTCGCCTTTGACGTCCTGGGATTGCCCATCGGCCACCATCGAGATCAGCGTGGCCGAATCGCCCATGGCGCGGACGTGATCGAGAAGATCCCGGCCCGCTTCGGTGAGCGGTAAGCCGCGCGCGCTGCGTTCAACCAGTGTCACCCCGAGCGCTTCTTCCAGCGCGGAAATCTGCCTGCCGATGGTGGGCTGGGTGGTCTTGAGCGCTCGCGCTGCGCCGCTGAACGATCCCTCCTCAGCGGTGGCGAGGAAGGCCCGCACTTGGTTCCAATCAAACGAGATCGCCTGCCAGTTCATGCATCAGCGCATAGCAGACCGACGAATTTCGGCAATCGCCTGTCGATGCGCGTATGGCTAGATCGCGCGCTCAACAGAAAGTTCGCCCTATGCCCACCGCATCGTCGCATCACGCATCCCCGTCATTCTGGGATCGCGTCGCCGCCAAATACGCCAAGCAGCCGATCAAAGACCCCGCCGCCTATCAGGCGAAGCTGGTGCGGCTACGGGCTCTTCTCAACCCTGCCGATCATGTGCTTGAGGTCGGCTGCGGGACGGGAGGCACCGCGCGCGAGCTCGCGCCCCATCTTGCCAGCATAACGGGCACGGATGGATCGCGCGTGATGATCGACATCGCTAAAGCGCGGCTCGGGGCGAGCGCGTCTGCTGACGTGACGTTCCTTGTCGCCGACGCGGCTGACCTTGTCTCGGGTCACCCGTTCGACGCGATTTGCGCCTTCAGCCTGCTTCACCTCGTCAGTGACATACCGGGCGTTCTGCGCTCCGTTCATGACCAGCTGAGGCCTGGCGGTCTGTTCATCTCGAAGACGGTGGCACTGAGCAACGCCAACATCCTGGTACGTCTTTTCGTGCGTGTCTTGATGGCGTTTGGCGTTGCGCCACCGGTCAATTTTCTTAGCACGGATGACCTGAGCTCTCATCTGAGGGCAGCAGGGTTTGAGATCGAGGAGGTTGGATACTTCACCGCGTCGCAAACCAACCCCTTCATCGTGGCCCGCACGAGTGCCGGATCGAGCCGAATTGATGACCCCGAGCGGCCAGCAAATCCCTAAGCCATCAAGCCGAAAGATCCACCGATGGAACCGATCGACCCCCGCATCAAACTGTCCGCGTTATGGCTTTTTGTGTTGCTCAACATCATTTTTCGCGATCTGCATCAGTTTGCGATGAAGCCGTTTCTCGAGATGCTTCTGACGGGCACCTATCACGGTACCGAGATCACCGAGGAGCTGATGCTGATTGGCGGTGTTTTGGCTGAGGTGCCGATCGCGATGGTGCCTCTTTCGCTGGTGATGACCCACGGCGTTGGTCGCTTCGTGACCTCGTTCGCCGCCCTCATCGCGGCCGCGACGCTGGTGTCCTCTGCGCCCATGGACCTTGATGATACATTGCACCTGATCATGGAACTGCTGGCTATCGCGGCCATCGTCTGGACAGTCTGGCGTTGGCCCGGCGCCCCTATGCGCCCATTTCGGTGATCGTGCGAGATCGTCTAACCTATTGAAAGAAAAAAGATAGCGAGCGTTTTATGGTGAATAAATAATGAAACTGGCACGCTTGGTGAACCGCCAAAGGCATGGTGTTTCGCTCTGTCATACCAGCTCTCATCGCGCTCCTCGCCAGCGCCGGTATCGCCGGGGCTGAGGAGCGCGGCACGCTGACCTTCACGGTCGAGAATGACGTTTTTTCCGGCCAGGATCGGCACTACACCAATGGCCTTCGCGTCGGCTATGTGACCGCGCCAGTCGGCGGCAGCGCGTTCGAGCGTATGTTCGCTGGCGATGAGGATGTGGTGCGGCGCGGGTTTGCTGCGGGCCAGCAGATCTACACGCCCGACGATATCTTTGTCGATGTCCCGGATGAGGACGATCATCCCTATGCGGGATACCTTTTTGGTGAGTATTCCGTGCTGACCGAAAATGCCCGTCAGTGGCGCTTGTTCACGGTCGAGCTGGGCGTCATCGGGCCCTGGGCGCTCGGTGAAGAGACCCAGAACTGGTTCCACCGCACCTTTGGCTATGCCGAGGCGGAGGGCTGGGACAGCCAACTCGACAATGAGCCCGCGCTCAACCTCTCCTATGATTGGAAAGGTCGTCCTTGGGCTGAAGGTCAGTGGGGAGCACTTGATATTGAGCTAACCCCGGTGGCGGGCGCGTCTCTGGGCACGGTGGATATCAATGCCCGTCTTGGCGCCATGCTGCGCCTTGGACCTCGACTGGGGTCAGACTTTGGCCCCGCCCGGATCCGCCCTTCGCTCACCGGTTCAGGCCATTACAGCGCATCAGGCCCGTGGTACGTCTTCGCGGGTGTTGAAGGCCGCGCCGTGGGGCACGACGTCTTTATCGACGGCAGCCTTTTCCAAGATGGTCCTTCGACAGACAAAGAGACGTTCGTGGCCGATGCGCAGGCGGGCATTGCCTTGCGGATGGGTCGTGCCCAGATCGCCTGGACCATGGTTGCCCGTTCCAAGCGCTACCAGACCCAGGACGAAGCCGATGTGTTCGGCGCCGTCTCCATCGGGTTCAAGCTCTAGGTCACGCGTCGCCGATAACAATCAAGCCGAGAAAGAGGAAAAAGGGCTGAGCCCTTTTCCTCAAATTTCAGTACGCGGTAAGCTGGCGCCTAGGTGGCCGTTCGACGCTTACGCGCTGCGCCGAAGCCTAGAAGTGCCGTGCCAAAGAGTACGGCCGCTGCTGGAACCGGAACCGGCTCAGCGACAAACAGCCAATCATTCGGCATGGCTGTTCCTGGCGCGATGGGTTCAAGCCAACCGCGGCCGACGATATCTGTGCCAATCGTATGACCGCCGAGACGGTGAGCATCGTTGTCAAAGATAAACGCGTAGCCTGACGAAGCCTGCTTTCCGACCAGGTTGATCACGTCACTCGTGCTATCGTTGGTGACCGTGCCTGTGCCGCCGGTCGCCTTGAAAAAGCCCGTACCAAGAGCCGAGACACCGGTGAGCGAATAGCTGATCGTGTAGCTGTCACCAAAGGTGGGTCCGCTCGTGTTGGAGACGCCGGTTCCTGTGATGATCGCCGTCATGGCGACATCATCATAAGTCAGCTTAACATCCGCACCCGCTTGATCGAGCGACAAGAACAGTCCTGCTGAGTCGAGTCGCAACCCATAAGCATGCTGAGGAGCGGCGTTCCCGTCAGGATGATCACCTAAAGTGTAGACGAACGTCGCCGCGGCGGCTTGCCCCAACAGCGATATTGCGACGCCGCTGGAAATCGCGAGGCCACCAATTTTATTGATAAAAGTCATATGCTTCCCCTCGAAAAATCTCAAAAAGCTTAAAGCAAAACAGTTTGAGAAATCCACCTAATTAACTATTATCTAGAGAATCTAAAAAAGTAAAGACCAATGAATCCCCGAGATTTTCATTCTCTCGATAATATAGTTGATCGTCATTATACACCAATGGGTTGTGATTGATGTGGTGGTTTTTTCTAGTCCAATGATTTTCAACGTTAAATGCCATTTTTTCTCATGGCAGTGAGCAACGACCGTGGACGGGCTCTTCGGCACCATAAAACTCAGTACACATTGATAAGTGGTCGCGTCGAGGCGCCATTGTTGCTTTCTGTGATGGAGCCGCTCTGATGGGTTGTGCCTTGAGGCCTCGTCGCGGGTGAGGGAATCTGGTCGTGCGGCTGGCTGTATTTAAATCGGTAAAATGATGATCAATATACATCTTATAGTCAAATATGGAGACTTTTCTATTCGTATAGCGAGGAGTTTTCCTTGTCCCTAGCTGCTAAATTTGAGTTCAGGCTAACGCTGACATTGCTGCCGAAAGCCGCGGCTGCCGCTCAGATGAACCGCTCCATCTGAGCTAAGCGCACCAACGGCCAAAGGCGTTGGGCAAGAGCACATTGGCGGAGGGCCGGTGACAAAGGCCGAAACCTCTTGGCCGAAGCGACCGACCGGTCGCCTAACGACCGTCGTCCCGTCGGAGCGCCTGCCGCGCGCGAGATACAGAAAGTGGCGAGGCTTTGGGGCGACGTTCGAACCCGGATCAGGTCTCAAACAGTGAGCGTGAGCGAACGACAGACCCAACAAAGTGGCGGAGAGAGAGCGAGAGAAGTCGAACTCGAAGACCACCAGCGTCCGACTGGACGCCGCCCGGTCAGGGCGCCCCATCGGAGATGATCGCGAAGCGATCTATCGTGAGATATGGAAACTGGCGGAGACGGAGGTAGAGACTTCGAACCGTCTTTTTGAGATTTTGGCCGATTGGGATGCTCAGCTGCAAGCGCTTGAGGGCATTGATGAGCTTCTTGCTGGGGATAGTTTCGAAGCAGCGGGACCGGGCGCATCCGACATGGATGGAGGGCCAGTTCTATGAGCACTCTTCAATCCGGCTCTGAGCGAACTGCAAAACGCCTTCATCCTTTCTCACTCCGCCTAAGCGATGCTGAGAAAGCGCATCTGTCTCGCGCTGCTGGCCCATCACGCTCAATGGCGTCCTATGCGCGCGCGAAGCTCTTTGGCGATGATTGCGACTCGAAGCCTGTCCGCATCGCCCGGTCGCCCTCTGTTGATCGAGCATTGCTCGCGCAAGCGCTGGGTCGTCTCGGTGCTTCAAACCTGTCGAGGGATTTTGCTGCGCTTGCGGGGGCTGCATCATCGGGTGCGCTCGAAACCACGCCTGAACTCCAGGCCAAGCTCGCAGCTGCCTGCGATGACCTCAAAGCGATGCGCGATGAGCTGACCGGCGCTCTGGGTCTCAAGGTGCGCGAGTGATCCTCAAAGGTTCCCAGCGCGGCGGGGCAAAGGACCTCGCCGTCCATCTCATGAAAGACGAAAATGACCATGTGGAGGTGCATGAGCTGCGCGGGTTCGTCTCCGGTGATCTCGAAGGTGCGCTGCACGAAAGCTATGCGATCTCACGCGGCACCAAATGCCGTCAGTTTCTCTACTCCCTGTCGCTCAACCCGCCGAAGGATGCCGATGTGTCCACGGATCAGTTTGAGGCGGCCATCGACAAGGTCGAACAGAACCTCGGGCTAAGTGGTCAACCGCGCGCGATTGTTTTTCACGAGAAGGAAGGCCGCCGCCATGCTCATGCTGTCTGGTCACGGATCAACGTCGATGAGATGAAGGCCGTGCAGATGTCGTTCGATCATCGCAAGCTTCAGACGATCTCCAAGGAACTCTACCGCGAACATGGCTGGGATATGCCGCGCGGTCTGGCCAATGCGTCTGAGCGCGATCCGCTCAACTTCACCCTCGAAGAATGGCAACAAGCCAAGCGCATCGGGAAAGACCCGAAGGCTGTGAAGGCGGCGTTTCAAGATGCGTGGGCGATTTCCGATTCCAAAGCAGGCCTATCCCATGCGCTGGCTGAACGGGGCTTTCATCTCGCCAAAGGCGACCGGCGCGGCTTCGTGGCGGTTGATGCGGTCACCGATGAAGTCTTCGCCGTTCCGCGCTGGGCGGGGGTGAAGACGAAAGACGTTCGTGATCGGCTGGGCGATGAAAACCAGCTGCCATCGATCGCTGAGACGCGAGCTATGATCGCACAAGGCATTCTGCCAAAGCTGCGCGGCTTCGATGATCAGCTGTCGGCGCAACAAGCGTTCACCAAGCAAGATTTTGAGTGCAAGAAGGCTGATCTGGTCACGCGCCAACGCGCTGAAAGATCGGCGTTAGAGCAAGCTCAGAAGCTCCGAGCACAAACTGAAGCGCAAACCCGACAAGCTCGGTTCCGTAAAGGCTTGGGTGGGATTTGGGATCGGCTGCGCGGCGAACATAAGAAGATTGAAGCGAGGAACATGGCGGAGGCTCAGAAGGCTTCGGCACGTGATCGCGCTGAGAAAGGCCGCATTGTCTATCAGCAGTTGAGAGCGAGACGCTTGCTAGCGAATACGCGATTGAAGGCCCTCCAAATGCCAAAGGAAGAGAGGGCTGAACTTCAGCGTGATATCACGAGGTTTGAAGCGACCAGGCCGCCGAAGCGCGAAAGAAGGGCTTCTGATAGGCTTCAGGAAAGCAAAACATCCGGTTCGACTGCCGAAGCTTTCGACAAAGCGGCAAGGAAGCGCGCTTTTCTCGATAAGCGCCGATCTGAACGCGCGCAGAGGCCGCGACGACCGCGCGGCCCTTCGGTTGATCGTTAGCGCTAACCCGCGTGCATGTCCCTCTGGCAGAACGAAAAGATGGCAGTCAAAAGGTCCCTGTCTTCGTCGCTAGTGCAGCGCCATGCAACGGAGAATTTCCGCTGCTTCCCTCTTCAGATGAGCCTGTAGTGCCCGATGCGGAAAGCAAGACGGACGGACCCGCGAGAAGAATGATATCTCCGGCCGCTTACGTGCCATGGTGCTCACCATTGATCCAATGGCAGCCAACATCGAACGTGGACTGATGGCTGGTCAAGGACGAAGCCGCGATAGCGGACACCGAAGGTGATCCTTGACGAGACGGCAGACCGCGCTCCACCCTTGAAGGCCAGCATCAATGGCAAAGATTGGCCCCAAGCAGTAAGTCAGCTTAAGCTACGAAATCGGCTGCTACGCGGGACGAAGCAGTCGTACCCTCTTTCGCATCAAGCGGCCGCTTCACATGCTTGGATACTGTTGTAAGGAACATCATGATGGCGACCGATACTTTAGTTGGCGCATGACGATACGTAAGACAGGTCCGCGCCTGAGAATTTGTATACACATAAATGCGTTGTAGTTCGACTGTGGCCGCATACACGTTTTGGAAGGTGATAGCCGCGAATGGTGTCAAAAACTGAGATATTTTTGAGTCATGCTGCTGCTGACAAATCAATGATAGAGAGATTTGAAGTCTTTCTCAGCCGAGCTACAGCCACACCGTCAAGCAACATTTTTTGTACATCCCTAGAAGGCCAGGGCGTCCCCAAAGGTAAGAACTTCGTCGATCACATTAGGTCTAAAGTAACTGAGGCTAAAGTTGTTATCGCCTTTATTACTCGAAACTACCTAGATAGCCCGTTTTGCATGGCCGAACTTGGCGCAGTTTGGGCGTTGGGCCGAGATCATTTTCCGATAGTCGTGCCACCTCTCGACTTTGATGTTTTGAATGCCACACAGCTTGGCGTCGTTGGTGTAAAGCTGGATAATCAAAGTGCGATGTTGCAAATGTGCGAAGATATATGTGATGCGCTTAGTAAACTTGACTCTCTAAAGGTGGGTTTGGCGACCCAGGCGATAAAAACATTCTACAGCGATATATCTCCTGAATTGCAGGAAATCAGTAAGTGTGAAACTGTAAGTACTACTTCCTCATATGTTCCATCAGAAGAATTTCATTTTTGCGGATATCTTATATCTCCTCACGATGCTATTAGCAGAGTACTTGCCAAATACCCTGAAACAAGAAGATTGCGGATTTTTTCATCAACAAGTACACTAACGGCAAGATTGTTCGAGCGGCAATTTCACGAAGGTTATAGAGCAGATTCTGTTACCCTGCTGTTAAGTATCCCCCATCACCATATCTTCCGCCAAGATGCCGCTACCATGGACACAAATGTAGACAGTGCGATTGCGAAATGGCGGTCATTTCACCAAAACGGGTGGATATCTCGACTAGAGATACTGAGGTATGACTTTCCCCCAGTAAGCAACCTGATCATATTTGATGAAATCGCAATAGTCGAAGGTTTTTATTCTCCAAAGGATGGATGGTCCACTGGCTTTGAATACTCGGCATCAAGTGTGTTGATGAGTTATGATTCTGACTTTTCTTATTTTGAAGCTCGAGCAGATTGGTTTGACAAGATAAAGAATTATTTTTCGTCGCGCGGATCAGTTGAGTTTTTCTCTGAAGTGACGAGGTAAATCAACTTTGTTTTTTCTTGCTCAAGCATTAGCAATTATATCTTTTTTACTTGGGGCGACGGCCTATCAGAGAAAAAATAGGAAAAATATTCTATCGTTGTGGGCTTGGTCGGCTTTCTTCAATACACTTCACTTTTTAGCATTAGGCTCGCTTGAAAGCGCATTGTTTGCTGCGGCAACTGCAATACGTTTTTTGGTCGCATCGAGAACATCTTCTAAGATAGCACTCTTGATTATAATCCTTTTGATATTATCGTTGTTTATATTTGTACCTCGAGACGATGTAGGTATTATGGCTTTTCTAGCTGCGACAGTAGGAGCGATTGGAGCTTTTCAATCTAATCCAAACGCTGTTCGGCTTTTACTGTTCGCCTCAACAAGCCTTTGGGCAGTCAATAACTACTTAGTTGGTAGTCCCATTGGTTTTTTTATGGAAGTAGTATTCTTGGTAAGTAATTTTTGGGGCTATCATAATTCTAAGAAGTAATTAAATTGCCATATTTGCACATCGACTGATTTCTTAAAGCATGAAAGGATTTATTTTTAGCACTAATCATGTATAGAGTGTACTTATTTCTCAAAAAAACCACAGTAACCATCCGACATTTTGCAGCTCGTCATCCAGGCTGCAACACTTATACCTTGGGCTCAATCCCGTCGTCCATGACTCGGCGGATCTATGGCTACTCTTGACGGATTGTAGCCTTTCGTCCGCCTACGTCTCAAGATTGCCCATGTTTGCTAGTGACCGTCTCAATCGGCAGCAGCTTCAGCCGTCCTACGTAGGGCGCTGACGCTGATAACGGCTTGATCCTCTTTGCGGACATTAAGCTGGACAACTGGCGTCTCTGACGGGTGCAAAACCGGACACTCAGGTTGCTAGCGCTTGGAGCACTGGTTTGATGCCGTCCGGGAAAGTCGGCACTAAGAACCAGTGGTCACCAGTTGATTGGTTTGCCTCGAAGCTAACTAAGATCCGTCGCTATTGGGCTATCACTCTGCGCCGGCCCGTCGGAGGACCTCTTGCAATTCCTCGATTGGCTTTCTCTCTTGGACCGTCTGTTCAATCCGTATGCGCAGGGATGCAGGCTGAGTGAGATTATCCGCGTGCACTCGACATAAGATTGAGGCGTTGATGGCAGCGCCGTCCTGAAAAAGAACCTCGACTTCGAAGGTCTCGGTTCCATTCTGGTGGCGTAGACGATCGCACGTCAACGCGCCTGAAGACACAGGCACGCTTGGCCTCCAGTGGTCGTAGTAGAAGGCCTCGGGATCGTGCGGCGGCGGAATGTGCGGGCTGGGGATCCGCAGGTTCGGCAAAGTCGGGACGTAGCGATCGTGGAGCCCGCCATCGCCTAGCCCCATCCGACGTATACGGTCGTCCGCGCCTAACATAGCCTGCACGCCCTTCGGCAAGCCTAAAAGATTGCCTCGCGCTAAATCTGCCAAGCTTTGCGCAGCTGACCCGACCGCGGGAATGGAATGTGTCTGTTCGACAATCACTGTACGCCACGCAGGCGGTTTGGGCGGTGTGGGGAGCTCTGGAAGATCAGGTTCGGGCGTCGTTGCATTCGACTCGGAATCTGTCTCCTCGTCATCCTCATCGCGGTTGGGCCGCTTCATCCAAATGCCGCCTTGGGCTTCGAAGGTAATGCGTACGCCGTGGGCCGGTCGGCTCCCTTCGTTTTCCAATTCGATGATAAGGCTTGTCGGGGCGGTCGTCCGTTTCACGCGGTGGAGCGAAGCGAAGACCGCGCGACAGGCGTCGAGCCAGGCAGGATAGGTCTTCTCCTTATAGACCTGTTGATCATCCTGCGAGGGCGCCTCATAGCGGATGCTGTCACTTAGTATCACGGATCCGGCTTTCAACACCGGCGGTGCCTTCGGAGGGTCTGAGTAGTCGGTCTTCAAGGGATGCGCTGTTTTGAGCGCCTCGATCGCGGCCGTAATGTCCTCGTCGTCGAGCGGGGTAAGAACCTCAAGCGCCCGCGTGACCGTCGGCGTCCTCTCACTCCGTCCCGCAAGCTGTAAGGCGAGGATCGGTTCGGACTGCCGATACGCCGTGAGTTCGCTTTCAAGCGCCTTCACCTGTTTTTCTTCGGGCGTCGCTTCGGCGGGTCGGAGCCAATGATCCGGGATGAGATAAAACGGGAGACCATATCCCTCGGCCGTTGAGGCAGGTCCCGTGTCATGCGTCAGAAGGAAGGCGTCTTCGCCGTTCGCCACTAGTTCTGAAAGAATGGCGATCAAGCGATCGTCATTTTTGCTGAGGTTCAACCCATCCAGCGGTTCGTTGCCGACCGACAGGCGCCCGGCGAGTCGTAGGCTGACCTCGGCGCCCTCGGTTTCGACGCACTCCTCTTGCACTTTCGCGCGCAGCATCTCCCGGATGCGCCCGAAAATCTCGACTGCGCGGCGCCGGGTGCGGTTCCCTGATTTCTTGTGCTCATCGATTTCGTCGAGGACGGGCTTCGTCAGCAAGATCACGAAGGGACCGTCGCCAAGCTCCGACCAAGGCAATTGCTCAAGCGCCTTACACTCGAAAAATAAATTGGTGTCGGGGAGTATTAATCTGGTCATCGAAAGAATCCGTGTAAGCAGTACATTTGGCCATTTGTCACAATGCATCAACCCTGGCCAAGTACTAATGTTGAATAAGCTGGGAGCGCCACTCGGACTTCGTCCCTTTTTGCCCGCATAGTCGCCTAACCCGAGCTTCCTAAAGTCGCCCAAGTAGGACACTCGCTAAAGTCAATCGACTGGCAGCTATTGGCGTGAGTTGCCGTTCGTCAGCTCAAGGCTGAAGCGGCGTGTTTGCGGACATCGACGTTCCGCTTGCCGAACTCAAAGCAAAGCCGATTGCAGACATAAGCGGCAAGCTCCGTCGCAAAGCGTGCTTGCCAAGTCTCTACCGATCTACGCAGACTAAATCGTTTGAAACCGCGCTATATGGGGTATATATTCATTCATGGCACAACGTATAGTGTTTTCGCCCGCATGAAATGAAGGCGGCGCGGCTTAGAAAAGAAGAAGCAATCATATGCAAATCGATTTCATTGAGGTCAGCAATTACAGAAAACTACTCGCTGCCCGCATAGATATTGCCAAGACACAGACTTTGTTTGTTGGTGCCAATAATAGCGGCAAGACACCCGCCATGGTTGCACTGCGCCAATTCTTGAAAGATCGAACGGGTTTCACAACGAAGGACGTTACAGCCTCGAACTGGGTAAAGTTGGAAGCGCTTGCGGCTAGTTGGGGGACGCTCAGCGAACAAGAGGCCCCCGATGCTGAGGCATTCAATCGACTTATGCCGACGCTCGATGTTTGGATTTCTGCTGCCGATCACGAACTGCACCATGTGGCGCACCTTTTACCAAGCCTCGACTGGGCGGGTGGCCAGCTCGGGGTGCGCCTCCGGCTCGAAACGTCGAATTTCGAAGCGCTGGTAGCGGATTTCCGAGAGGCTGAGTCTACTGCCGACGCGCAGGTAGAGAAGTATTCTCAGAGTAACGTAGCCCTGCCAAAGGATTTCTCGTTGTGGCCGAAATCCTTTGCCGACTATCTGGATCGCCGGTTTTCGCAGAAGCTGCAAGCGTATCTTCTCGATCCTACGAAAGTTACGGCGCCTCACCCGGCCCACCACGCCCAGCCGCAAGAATTGCCAACGGATCCCGTGCCGTTGGACAAAGATCCATTCGCAGGGCTTATCCACATTCGTGAAATTGCGGCGCAGCGAGGTTTTGCCGACGCCACAGACGGCGCGCGTGATGAAGGAGAGGAAAAAGAAAGCGGAAGCACGAGCGGATCGCGACACCGGCTTTCGAGCCAGCTACAGGCCTATTATCGGCGTCATCTCGATCCCGACAAAGAGCCCACGGAAGAGGATGTGTCCGCGCTCGGTGCCTTCCATGCCGCCCAGTCCACTTTTGATGAGAGGTTGGAGAAGCATTTCAGCGCAGCAAAGACGGAGTTGGAATCGCTCGGTTATCCTGGCATTTCAAATCCGAAGCTTTCCATCTCTACACGGATTAAACCGACTGACGGCCTCAACCATCCGTCAGCGGTACAATATGATATTGGCGGGGATGGCGAGGCGATCCGATTGCCTGAAGATTACAGCGGGCTCGGCTTCCAGAATCTGATCTCGATGGTGTTCCGGCTAATGCGCTTCCGGGATGAGTGGATGCGCGTGGGTAAGGTTTCCGCCGCATCACCTAGAGACAGTGACGTCGCCATTGAACCTTTGCAATTAATCTTGGTGGAGGAACCTGAGGCCCATTTACATGCGCAAGTCCAACAGGTCTTTATTCGTAAAGCGTACGACGTTCTACGCAATCATGATTTGCTCGGAGCAAAGGTCGATTTCCATACCCAGTTAATTGTCAGTACCCATTCTAGTCACGTGGCCCATGAGGTTGATTTCACCAATCTGCGCTACTTCAAAAGACGGCCCGCAGTTAAAGGCGGCGTGCCCACCTCGGTTGTCGCCAATCTGACCAGCCTTTTTGGGAGCGACGACGAGACGACCCGGTTTGTGCGGCGGTACTTGAAAACCACTCATTGTGACCTTTTCTTCGCCGATGGCATTATCCTCCTGGAGGGCGCAGCTGAGCGGATACTAATTCCGCACTTCATTCGCCAGCACCATGAGGACTTGGCGGCGCGCTATATCTCGCTATTGGAGGTGGGCGGCAGTCACGCACACCGACTGAAACCCCTGATCGATGTCTTATCGATCCCAACACTGATCATATCAGATCTTGATGCGATGGACCCATCAAATCAGACCAGATCCGTACGACCGCAAACGAGCAAGGGTTACGAGACGGCAAACACGGTCCTAAAGACATGGATACCCGGCAAAACAGGTGTGGATGATTTGCTCAAAGAAGCTGCGGTTCCGGAACAAGCGGGAACCGGTCTAGGCGTCATGGGCATCGCCTATCAGCGAACGATAGATGTAACGTATCCTGACGGCACTGCGCGAAAGACCCTCATCCCAAGTACATTTGAGGATGCGCTCGCCTTAACGAACCTCTCGCTTATCGCGGCTTTGAAGGGCGACACAATGACCAACAAGTTCGCGAAAATAGTCACTAACGGGACGGATGCCGAAGCGGTTGCTCAAGGGCTCTATGAGCGATTGCGGGACCATCCGCAAAAGGCTGCCTTCGCCCTTGATGTTTTGTCTAGCGATCAATTCGAGAAGTTCGTGCCGCCGTCCTATATCACCGAAGGCCTCAGTTGGCTCGAAGGCCAACTCAAGAAATCGGCGGCGAGCCCCCTATGACCGGTGCAGAGACCACACCTGATGATACATTCGATGCTGGCGCCGATGTAGTCGTACAGTCTTGTCTATCGTTAGAAGCGCCCAAGAGCTTTTTTCTCTATGCTGGCGCAGGATCCGGTAAGACCCGTTCGCTGAAGGATGCGCTTGAACAGATCCTTAAAACGGTAGGACCAGATCTTGCCCGCCATCGTCGGCAAGTGGGCGTGATCACCTTCACCAATGCGGCACGCGATGAGATTTTGCGCCGTGTGTCCCATTCGCCGCTCTTTCATGTTGCGACGATCCATAGCTTTGCTTGGACCCTGATCGAGGGGCGTACAGAGGATATCCGCGGCTGGCTTCTGGACAAGGTTCCAGACGATTTAGCCGAAAAAAAAGAAAAGCTTACACGTGCCAGAACTGACAATTCCAGAGCCAACTACGCCAAGGACATCGCCAGTCTCGAAGCCAGGATGATAGCGCTCAATGCTGTGCGCAAGTTCACCTATAATCCCAATGGCGACAATATCGGAACGGATGCGCTGTCCCATGATGAAGTAATCAAAATGGCGTCGGCGCTTCTCACCTCGAAAGAGGTGCTGCGGAAGATTGTCTTGGCTCGTTACCCCTTTCTGCTCATCGATGAGAGCCAGGACACGATGAAGGAGCTGATGGAAGCGCTTCTTGTGTTCGAGGGCTTGTATAGGGGAAAGTTCGCACTCGGCCTTTTCGGCGACACCATGCAGCGGATTTATCCGCAAGGGAAACCGGATCTCGCCGCCGCAATCCCTCCATCGCCAACCTGGGCTAGGCCAGAAAAGCAGATGAACCATCGTAGCCGTAAACGGATCATTCGTCTGGCCAATGCCATAAGAAGTGAGGCGGATGGCTGGTCTCAAAGAGCCCGTGCTGACAAAAAAGGCGGGTTTGCACTCGCTTACGTCCTGCCCGCTTCAACACCAGACAAGCTTGACGCCGAGATAGCGATTTGCGCGGACATGGCGGGTAGAACCGGTGATATGGATTGGACCGATCAAGAGACGGTCAAGACACTGACCGTGGAGCGCCACATGGCGGCGTCGCGATTGGGGTTTGCTCGGCTGTTTGCCGCAATTGATCCTGTGACGGAGCTTAAGACCGGGTTCAAGGATGGCACTCTTGGGCCACTTCGTTTGTTTACCGATCGCATTCTGCCCCTGGTCGAAGCCCAAGACGCCAGCGACCAATTTACCGGCATGGCCATTTTGCGCGTCCACAGCCCTTTGCTCGATAAGTCTGAACTTGAAGGGGCAAATGTCACAGCACAGGCGACCATGATGGCGGTGCGCGACGCAGTCGCTAGCTTGATGGCCTGCTTCAAAGCTGGCACCGACCCAAGCTGTGGCGACGTGTTGTCTATAATCGTTGAGAAAAAGCTGTTCGCTGTGCCCGATGCACTGACCGAAGCACTTACGCTCGGGCCCGTCGCAAAGGACGAGACTGATGAAGATACTCGTACGATGGCGTGGAGGCGCTTTCTCAGCGTCCGATTTTCAGAAATTCCGATCTATAAACAGTATACGGCCGATGACAGCCGGTTCGGCACGCATCAAGGCGTGAAGGGACTGGAGTTTCCCCGCGTCATGGTGATCGCAGATGACAGTGATCTGCGGTTTAAAGGTGCTGCGTCCTACGAGAAACTCTTCGGTACTAAACCTGCGTCGGCGACTGACAAAAAGAAGGCTGCCGAAGGAAAAGACACGACCTTCGATCGCACGCGGCGATTGCTCTATGTGACCTGCACACGGGCCGAAGAGAGTCTGGCACTGGTGATCTATTCGGATAACCCGGCTATCGCTCGGCAGACCCTGATCAACAAGAAATGGTTTGCCGCCGAAGAGATCATCACCGACGTTGTCTGAGGTTTAATGAGGTCTCCTTTATTCCTCCTTGCCGACATGTGACGTCAGCACGGTTTCGACCGCTATTAGATACTTCCAGAAAAAGAAGCAGGGGGTGAAACGGGGGCGGCACGCCCCCTCGGAGGCGCCGCAGCGCCGGAGCAAGATGCGTGTGACTACACGCACATCTTGCGTAAGTTGGAACCAGCCTCATTCCTTGCAACGGTGAGGTCGCTGGAGATGTCTTCAGCGTGTGATCTGGATCGAGCACATCTTCGGTCTCGAAGGACCGATCGCAAGCATAGTCAGGTTACACAAGGTTCTTTGGTCTGAACAGATGAAAGGGGATCTTGCGATGTCCCGAATGCAAGAACAGATGCTCGAGCCATGTAGCAACGTATTCGTCGACAAAGCGCACCTGGACATGCATGTAGACCTAATGAGGGTTATCTAAAGCGCCATTAAAGATCAAATTCAGCATTCAAATTAGCTTGTCCTAACACATAGTCCGCAGCGGCAGTCTCAAATGAGTGCTAATATCGCGGGAATGTCGAAACCGCTCAGTTTAGTTGACAGTGATTTTAAGCATGAGTGCTGTCAAAGTACCAACGTTATTAACCATCTTCAAATACGATTGATCTTAATCAAAAATAGCTTCCAAAATTATTAGATCGAATTCTTTAAAATGAAAAGTGCCAAATAAATTATAAATACATAATAAGATCGTCAGACTCAATAATATCTGCTATTTTTCTTAAGTGCTCTTTATATTGGATTGATAGGTTAGCTATTTTTATATCTTTAAAAAGTGATATTATCTTACCCTCGAAGTCTACCATTGAAAAATCTTCACTATAAGATTCATTTCCCTTTATTCGGGCATCACGAAAAAGACTCTCGCAAAATGACACAGCATTCAGATTTTTTTTCAGGCTCTTAATTAATGAATAAGCTCGCTTAATGTCTGTTGCGTGATTGGTTTCTTTCAATAAGATCAATATGAGACTGCATTGACCAAAAAAATCACCCCGACCAGCAGATTTTTCATAGAGGTGCCTAGCTAATCCAGTGTTTTTCATAGTACCTATGCCGTGGTGATAGCAAAACCCCAGGTGGGCAATAGAAAATGGGTCTTGGAGGTCTGATCCTTCATAGAAGTATTGGAATGCAGTATCATCATCTTGTGCGCAAGCCAAACCGAACAGAGCCAACTTTCCTAATTCTCCAAAAGCACGTCCACACCCCAAGTCAGCAGCATCATGAAATAATTTAATGGCATCTGTTCCGGAAAATTCCTTACCGGAACCTGTTAAGTACATTCGCCCCAGAAGAAACTTAGAAAATTTATCTCCATACATCGCAGAACTTTCTATTAGGGTATATGAATGACCTTTATCTCTTTCAGCACCCAATCCATGATACTTGAGCTCTCCCAATAATGACATTGAAGGGATATCCCCTAGGTCAGTCGCTATAGATAAGTATTCTACAGCTTCTGTATACGATGAGTCTATTTTTGTATTCGCGATAAGACGAGCAGAAACCCCATCCCCCATAGATATGGCATCTTTAAAATAAAGCTCAGCGATTTCTGGGTTACATTCGTGACCTATTCCATTAAGTATAAAATAACCAGAAAGGCGCGCGCGAATATAACTGTATCTGTCATAATAAATTCCATTTCTCAAAGAAGTAAGAATGCGACTTTCTATTTTCTTAATTTTTGACCTATAAATATCTTTATATACAATAGAGCCGTATAATATATCAGCACCTAATAAACTTATTTGATTACTTGATAGCTTCGGAATAAGGTCATCAAGAAGATCAAGTGCTTTTTTCTCTGATTGTTCAACTCCTATTCCAGAGTCATAACATCGAGCAAGGCTTACAGTTCCTTCAAATGACCTTAGCTCATGACTAAATCTGTATAATTCAAATGCTCTTAATTTATCGGTCTGTACACCATCGCCTATCTCATAAATCTTAGCCAATCTGTTAGCGCAGTCACTCGACTCAAACCCCACACCAATTTCTAACCATTCATGCTCACGCAAGCCTTGAGCGAAGCCGTATTTTCGAGCATGTGAGGATAAAAATACTAACGCTCCGATGTGGCCGCTATATCCCGCTGCCCCAATAATTCCCAGAATTTCATCTTCGTAGCCATCACCAGAGGCTGATGAAAAAACAGCCTCATAAAAATACTTATCTAAAATATTTTTATTTATGTTTTTAATAACAATTTCTATTAATTCTTTGTAATATGGAAAACTAAAATCTTGTATTATTCTAGTTGCGAACACCTTTACTTTTTTTGCATCTAAAGTAATCGCCTCTTGAAGAATAACTTTGTAATTTGCATTCCTTTCAAAGGCTTGCATTACAAACCAGCCACCTAGTATTTCCGGTTTCATTGGAGGTATGAAGTTAGATGGCCCCTTTACACTCTGGCCTACAGAAGCACTATTTATTACAAGGGCGCCAATTCTTGATTTAGCATCAACGTTAATCGACAACTTATGCCCTAATACATCATTGCAATTCACTCCACCAAGAATAGTTGATAGTAAAGACAATCCCACCTCATTACTATCATCACTCAAAGTCGGGGGATTAGTAGAAAATTCTTTCGACCATCTAAAGAAATAATCTCTTTCCATTATATTGTCAAGGATACTCTCCCTTGTCCAAAAATCAGATGTACCGCCTGATGAGAATGCAGATATAGTTAAAATCAGAAAAAATGGGCTAATAGATGAGTCAATTCTTTTTATTATACTCTTAATTCTATGAACTTCCAGATCCGTGTAATTCTGCTCAGGTGCAAAACACTTAATTGCATCTTCTATTTTCTCTTCAGCAACACCTAAGAGTTCAACAACCCCCTCATTGAACCGATACTTTTGAATATCCTGTCTCGGATTGTTATGAAAGTCAGTAATTCTGATAAACCATTGTGATAAATTTGAAATATCAGAATGAAAACTTCTATTCTCTAAACGAATGTCGGATTCTTCATTATAACCTTGATTCCATGGGCTTCTTTCTAAAAAGAGAACTCGAACCTTAGGATTGTCGCCATAGCTATATGCCTCATTCTCAAATTGGGATTTCTGAAATAAATTTTTGTATAGATCAGAAATTTTTTCTTCATCACCAAATACATAATCAATAATTATCAGAGTGTTCTTATCGGGCTGCCATGATTTCCAGTACTCACCAAAAGACCTGATTTCATTTCCATACATGAAACCAGCACTCCAACTCAAACCTTTCGCATAATCCATGATTTCATATGCAAGCCGACTTTTTCCTTGACCTCCACTACCTGCAATTTGATACCATAAACGAGGTCTGTTATCAGTAAGAAACTGCATAAGAGTTTCTTTTTCTACATTTCTCCCGTAGAAATTTGCTCTTTTACTGTGCGCAAAATGCAGATAATTATTGAATGCATTAGGAACTATTAAACTTGGTTGATTTTTTTTACTTGTTTTTATTTCTTTCTTTCTTGTCAATTCGTTTCTTTGAAAAATAAGACTTGAATTGATATCGGTCTTAGCTTGATAAATAATATTCTCTGGCAGGACATCATAGAAACATTCTAATACGTCTTCATTTCCTCTTGCATACAAGAATTTTTCTCTTAGGCATTCTATATCAAAATCACTGGGAAATTCTGGATAAGGCCGCAATGGCTGACTTGGACACTCTATACCTAGTGTTTTGGCTTTCGGCGCTAATGCTTCAATTTCCAAATCGGTATTTAGTCTATAATCTTCCCGGTCACACAACAGAGTGTATAGCCTCCAATTGAGTGGGTATTTGACTGAAAACCATAACAAAGTATGTCGTAGTGACTTCGGAAAGCTTCCAATTTTTGTATAGTTTACAATATTAGTTTTTTGCTTTTCTTTCGTCTTTTCCTGGGGTGCAAATTCTTCTTCAAAAGTTCTATCGAAAACACCTCTTGTTATATCCGAGATCGCGCGAACTCTATCGTTATTTTTTGAAAGTCTGATTGCCTCACCAAGAACTTCCAGCAAGTCGTTTTTTCTGTCTCTTCTTTTTGGATGAAGCTCGATCCAAAGCGCAAGACGTTCAAATGAAGTTGAAAGTGGTTGCATTGCAAGAACGCCGACTTGAAGCTGCTGAAATCACTAGGGCTCTAACTTTGGCATGGATTTACAAGAAGGCGGCTGAACTCGCTGCCCATCACGATACCAGGCTTGTTCCTTTATCATTCCAGTTTCTGGGTCGCGGTAAAGGATCGCTGGTCCATTATCACGGTGAAGTAAGCCATGTTTTTCATAAGCTTCCAAGACTACAACGCCAGTCTCAGAATCGTAATCCAAACGTGATGGACCATCAATTCGGTGAGGTTTTCCATCAAAGTACCAGTGTTTCCATACAAATCGACCACGACAATCATACTCAATGTATGCTGGTTGGCCAGACCTATGCCGCTCGCCATTTTCATTGAAATACTGCTCACTTAGCAAAGTGCCGGTATCAGCATGTCGGACCACAACAGTAGGACGGTCGGAACCGGCATTTTTTTGTCCTCCCAATCTCCAATCTTCTCGAAGCAATATAACTCCTTCAGGATTATGCTCTTTTGTGACCGTTACACTGTAAGTATTTGATTTTTCGCGCAATATTCGTACCTCAGTAATGTTATTATATCACTTTTGTATCCAGCGCTCAAGTAATGAATTGAAATTATTGGTTTTTTACCTTTCCGACAACTTGTCCGACAGCATTCACTCCACCCAGCTCTCGAATACGCCGCGCTGTTGCGGTGTCGCCCCACTGGCCAGGGGCGTTGAACTCGGCGGGGTCATGAACCCGTTGCAACCTTGAATGGGATGCAACTCCATGAAGGACAATATCACCCAACACTCACAACCTGCTATTTATCCGTGGACAGAAAAAGTGCTGCTCTCGCCTGCCTTCAAGGTCGGGCTGGCAAAACGGCTTGTCGAAATCAATCGCTCCGCCCTTGATACCGCTATGTGGCTGTGTGGTCAGATCTACTCATATGACGGCCCGCTCTTCGATAGCCGCGGCGATCAGATTAAAGTCGCCGAAGACTTGATTGATCGTGCCTTTGGTTACGGGCCCCGCTTTGATGGTGATGAGAGCTATAGTGACGCGTTCGATCACGAGCACGGCTTTGAGTTGATCGACGGTATCAAAGGCTTTGCGAACAAGGTCCCCGAGAGGCGCTCACTAAGGAGGCACCTTCCGGTCTACACGCTCTTCGATCTTGCCTACGAGATCTCTGGGAACCCGGTGAAGTTCTAGCTGCAGTTCAAAAGAAATGAGGGAGCGCCCTGGAGACGGGGCGCTCTTGTATCATGCGGCTTCGGCCAAGTATCGGTAGAGCGTGGATCGTCCGATACCGAGTTGAGCGGCAACGTCCACAACGCCCATGCCTTGGCTTTTCAGGTAGAGTGCTTCTTCAAGTGCTTGCGGGCTGAGAGCGGGTTTACGGCCAATCTGCGCGCCCCGGGCTTTGGCTGCGGCCATACCTTCGCGGGTGCGTTCGACGATGAGGGCACGTTCAAAATGCGCCATGGCCGCGATCATATGGAGCTGAAACTCTCCGAAGGCTGAACCAATATCAATGTGTTCGCAGACGGAATAAAAGCGGATGTTCCGGCGATGCAGCGACCAGACCATGTCGGTAAGCTCACGCATCGACCGCGCCAGACGATCCAGCCGCCACACCATCAGCGTGTCACCGTCTTCGAGGGTTTGCAGAGCGTCAGAAAGGCCTGAGCGTTCAGTCTGCATGCCGCTGACTCCGTGATCAGTAAATAACTGGTCGTATCCCGCCCGTTGCAGCGCACGAATCTGCAGATCAAGGCTTTGATCTTGTGTTGATACACGGGCGTAAGCCACCTTCATTCTATCCTCTCTTTGCCAAATTTACTTGTCCCGATGGGGTTCGGTTGCGGGACATGCGCAAATCCTTCCCATGAGGCGGCGCAGGGCCGCATAACCTCGTTGCTTTCAACTCTAGTTCATTCCGTCTTGATACGGAACGTTTTCGGGAATTCTGTCCACAGGACTTTTGTCATGCCTGACAGCCGCTTGTGCTGCGGAGGATGAGCATGCATCGCGCCACCCCGTGATTGGTGAGATCAACGCGCGCGAGCTGACAGGCGCAGATGTTTTGGCTTTGCCCGACCGGGAGCGAGATGCCTTCATTCATGGCGGGGTCACGATGATGATCCAAACAGCGGCTGTGAGACAGGTGGGCACGTCCCAATGCCTTTTGGCTTGGTACTGGGATACGCCGGACGCGCACACATCGATCTTAGAGTTCTTGGAGAGGCAGCCCGATACGCGTGCAGCAGCGATCATCTTCGGCATCGCAGATCACGCCTGTGAGTCACTCAATCCTTAGAATGCTGGTGCATTGAGAGCGGGATTGAAGCCTGCTTGGGGCTCTGGGGTTTTGTTCGGAGCTTCGTCCTGGGATGGGCCGATGTCACCTTCGATCACGCGTAGCGATTGGGTGATGCTGTTCTCGATCTCTTCGACCTCGCTGACGGTCACGTCGTCCTTGCTGAGTTTCTCGAGGCCGCTGTCGATGACGTCGCTTTGGATGGTCGCAAGCTGCCCGGCACGCTCAACGTAGGCGCGGCGTTCATCCAAGGTCGCTGCATTCTCCGGTATGTCGTCAGGAAGTAGGCCCGGGTGGATCACGGTGCCATCTTCGGTCGCGAACTGGCCATCCTCCATCAAGTAGACGGCGCGGCCATCGGCCAATCTGACCGTGCGCTCGTCCAGATCATCACGCATGTCTTCGAGGAGGGAGAAGGCATTATCGAGCCTATCCTGAAGATCAAAAAGTGCGTCTCGCGCATCATCCACTTGCTGCTGGGTCGCGAGCGTCTGGAGAGCAGTGCGTATCTGCTCCTTGCGGCGGTCGTCTTCTTTCTTCTTGAGGAGGGCCGGATCTCGTTCGCCGATCAGGAAACGGCTCATCTTGTTGCCTGCGCCGCCGCTATCAATCTCCGCAGATAAATCGCGCTTGTCGATTTGCTCCTGCGTGAGAGGTTGATCCGGTTGTTGGGTGTTGTCCGGGCGCTCGGTCATCGCCGTCCTCCGGACGAAAATCGCCGATGGGCTACACCCCATCGCGGCAAACAACTTTCACCTGTTTGCCTATGACCAAAGGCGCAGCGCCCCAATGTCCCCGGCCTGACCTCTAAAATTCGTATTCTGCCTGAATGCAATCCATCCATATAATCATTATACATATGTATGGCGCAGGATGCGAGTTTCGCAGCTCCGGCCCGCCATCCGGATGTATGCCGGTGTTCAGATAAAAACTGGGGAAGCTGTCCCTCTATCCTCCGGAATGGAGATTAGGCGCCTGATATAGCTCTTTTCACCAGGGCGCATCCCCGCGCTCGTCAGGAAAAGGAGCAATTATTAGGCGTGAACAAGGACCATAAGCAGGCCGGGCAGAAGCTCTTCATGAATTCTGTCACGGGCTTGTCGAACGTTGTTGCCATCGTGACGGCGTTCTTTTGCACCGGGCCCTTTTATCACCGCACCATTGGATTCATCGACCGCTACGTAGCGAACAACTACGGGTACGGATGGGAAGATGTAACACATATTTGCTGGTGGATCGTCACAGCACTGATTGTGTTCTTCCTTGCCCGGATGTCGGTGGGTTTGGCGATCACGATGGGCGGCCTCTACGTGGCAACCCGGTTTCTTTAAACACAAACAGGAGAAAGACTATGATACAGAAGTATGATGAAGTTGGACGTGTCTACAAGCGCCGTAAGGAAGACAGCAACTGGGTCGGGATTTCGATCTTTATCGTTCTCGGCTTGTGCGTTGTCGGCGCTTTGATGGGTTAAGCCCTCACTCGGCTCCGTACGCATTGTAACCTCTCACACAACCACGCCGCTCGTTTCCTGCCCGGAAGCGGGCGGTTTTTCATTTGTAGAAAGACGATATGGATTTTTCCGACAATGAACTAAACCGCTTTGGATCGGCGGGGTTTTCTGATGAGTATGATCTTCGCCGCGCGGGAATGCTCAAGGCCTCGCCAAAGGCTGTGTTTCTTGGTTTCACCGAAAGACAGGCTGTTTGGTATCATGGTACAGGCGGATTGTTGCTCGTGGCTGGTGCGCGCGGCGGCAAGCTTCGCGATCTGCTCGCCTATAACATCTGCAATGGCATCTTGAGCGATGAGACGCTCGTGGTTCTCGATATGAAGGGCGAACTGGCAGCGATCAGCCAGGACCAGACACCGGATCAAAAGTTCTGTGGGTATTGGAACCCCATGGCGCTTCATGGATTGCCTGCCCACCGGATCAACCCGCTTGAGATCTACCGCCGCGATAGCCCTTCGCTTGTCTCCGATATCAAGGTGCTCTTCGAAAACCTGATCCCGTTGTCGGGTTCGGCGAACGGACAATACTTCGAACGGCGCGCCCGCGAGTTCGGGGAAGGTATTGCCCTGACGCTTGTACAACTCCACGGGTGCCTGACCTATCCAGACCTTTACCGGGTGATCAATTTGATTCCTGGCGGCGGCGATGCCTGGCTCGATTTTGCTTTTGAGATGAGTGAATGCGGTTTCCCCGTTAGTCAGCGCGTCGAAGAAGAAATTGCATCATCACGGGACAGCCCCGAAGGCGGGTTTCGCGGCATCCTTGGCGAATTGTTCAAAGCCTTCGCGCCGCTGTCCGATCCGATCCTGATGAACGCCGTTTCACCGCACGCGGACGGCACGTTTGATATCGCGCTCGCAGACATCAGCAGCGGCCCGCAGAAGTGGCAGTTCTACCTGATGCCGCCTGCAGAGTTCATCGATGCGTGGAGCCCGGTGATCAAATCGGTCTTCGTCACGCTGATGCTCTATAAATCCCGCGCACCGTCGGCCCCGCGCCAGACCTGGGTGTTGGATGAGTGCGCCCAACTTGGCGGCTTCCCGCTTGTGGTGAAGCTCTTCACCTACGGAGCTGGGATCGGCATTCGCCCATGGGCGGTTTTTCAGTCGACGTATCAAATGGATCAATTGGGACCGAATGCCCGTAATGTGATCACCTCCAGCGCAGCGCTCCAAAGCTACTTTGCGGTGCGCGACATTGATAGCGCTGAAGCGGTTTCACGGCGTCTCGGTGCGCAGACGCTAGAGTACGATGATCCGGGGAAAGCCGAACAGGCGCGTCATGCGAAAGCCCAGATGATGGAAGCCATGCTTCGCGGTGACGATCCGATGAGCGCGGGGTTGCGTTATGCGCACCGAAAGCGGGAAGCAGCCATCCGCCCAAAGCAGCACCGTTTGCTGAGGACGCCGGACGAAGTGCTCAATATGAGGCCCGATCGTCAGTTTATCTTTGCCGACGGGCTGGCCCATCCGATCGAGGCGCAGCGGCGGCCTTACTTCGAGCAAGCCTTCATGGCGGGCCGCTATCACCAGAATCCATACTATCACGATCCTCGGGGCATTCGCGTGAAGTCGCGGTGGGGGCATCGGCACATGCGGATGGTGCGCGAAGCTGTCCCGGCGCGCTTTGCCCATTATCCGCAGTATAGGGATGGGTACTGGACAACGCTTCGCTAGGCTCCGGACAGGTGCGGAGCGCGCTGCTATAACCCCGAAAGCCGGAACCGCTGTGCCAAGGCACAGCGGCTACTTGGCTGGTATACGCCTACGGAATAATCATCCATCGTAGGACCGCTTATCCTCCGGACTGCTGCTGAACGCACTCTTATCACAGGGACATCCCCTCAACTTTGAACTGGAGGATTGTCGGTGATCTCACTTCTTCAAACTGTGGCACTCTTTGCAGCGATGACGAGCTTCTACCTGCTCGGCGGCCATCAGCTCGCGGTCTTTGCGAAAACGTTGGACGTACGCGCGCTCGGTGTATCTGTGGCTGCCTACATCATCGCAAATATGATGTTCGTCGTCGAACTGCGAAGCGGCGAATACGGCCCTGCGATGATCGTGAGCGCCATGGCGCTCCTCGTCGGTCACATGATCATTGGCGCAACGCTGATGGAAGAACGGTATTCTTCTATTCAGATCATCGGTGCAGCGCTGGCGGTTCTGGCGATGGCTTTGGTCAACGTCTCTGACCTGCGGGGACAGGGCTGATGCCATCTTTTGCATCGTCAGACAGCTCGCTGCGCCAACGGGATACCCCGGCGCAGCAGGCCGATCCGCTTACCGAGGTTTTTAGGAACCCCAACCCTGAGAAGAGCGAGGGCCGCGATAATGAGATTGTGAAACGCCAGAAGCCGCAGCCCGTTCTCCGGCCTGAACCCTCCCTTGCTTATGGGCCAGACAGCATTGCGTTTGAAGAGCAAGTTCGCGCCGAAGACCTCGCTGCCCGGAAGGCTGAATTCTTCCGTAAGCGTAACGCCGAGAAACGAAAGTCACGCAAGCAAAAGCACAGTCGATAGAGGCTGAATATTCTGTACAGGAATATATTCCTTGACTTAAGTGCATAAAAATGTTCTATTTATGTTCTTTTTATTCAAACATCACTGCAAGAGTTCAGTGAAGAAAGGAAAGCATGACCAAAGACCAACACAACCAACCCGCCGAAACCATGCGTGACGGCAATCTCAAAGCCACCATCTGGGAAAACCAGGGCGAGAAAGGCCCATATCATTCAGTCTCGCTCGCCAAGACGTACCAGGACAAAGACGGCCATCTGCGTGACACGAACAGCTTCGGCACTGGTGACTTGTTACGAGTCGCTGAACTGGCCCGCTCCGCCTATCACCGCACCAATGAAATCCGCCGCGAGATGCAGCATGACCGCGATCCCGCTGACGCGAACGGTCATGACGGTGAGCGCGCTTCCCGCCGCGAAGCCTATCAAACGAAGCGCAGCCAAGGCGGCGGTGGCCGCTCGCCTGTGCCCCGCCGTGACGCTACGTTTCTGAGCGACCGCTTCACGCCCGAACCCTAAGCACAGCATCTCAAGACCGTTTGTGAGCATGAGCTCCGGACGGTCTTTTTCTCTCTCGAACCCGAAAGAAGGAGGCATCGCCCTTGGACCAACCGACGCGCACACTGACACTCAATACCGAAACCTATCTCTCCCAAGTGGAAGATTGGGATATCAGCGAGGAGGAGAAAGAAGAGTATATCCGTGTGCTTTGGAATCTCATGGTCAGTGCGGCGCAGATTGGGCTGGGGATACATCCGGTGCAGCAAATTCTGTCCACATGCGGAAACGAAAAAGCGAGCAAAAACGGCTCCAATCTGCTACAATCAGAGTCATCAGTAGACAGTGTAAAACAAGCTTTCGGCCATGCGGCCCGCGAGCGCACGGCGAAAGGAGACCCATCATGACATCGGAGACACTGACCAAGACAAAGGCAGTCATCTACACGCGCGTTTCCTCAGCCCAGCAATTGGCAAAGGGCCATGGGCTTGCCTCTCAAGAAACCCGCTGCCGCGAGTTCGCCCGCATGAAAGGCTATGACGTTGCTGAGGTTTTTTCCGACTCGGCTGTCTCCGGCGGTCTTGTCGATCGTCCCGGCATCTCTGCGATGCTCGACTATCTCAGGAAGGCCTGCCGCTCTTCCGTACACGTTGTGCTCATTGATGACATCAGCCGCATCGCTCGCGATATTGAGGCCCATCTACAGCTTCGCAGGTCTATCGCTGAAGCGGGAGCAAAGCTTGAAAGCCCATCGATTGAGTTCGGCGAAGACAGCGACTCGGTTCTGGTCGAGAACTTGCTGGCCTCGGTCTCCCAGCATCAGCGACAGAAAAACCAAGAGCAAACCAAAAATCGTATGCGCGCCCGAGTGATGAACGGATACTGGCCGTTCGGCTCGAAGATCTTGGGCTACCGCATGCAGCGCCGGGCTGGACAAGGCAAAGTGCTGGTGCGGGATGAGCCGCTTGCCTCCGTTATCGCAGAAGCGCTCGAAGGCGTCGCATGCGGACGGTTTCAGAGCCAAGGTGAAGTCAAACACTGGCTGCAAACCCAAGAAGCGTTTCCGAAGAACCGTCACGGCGTTGTCACTGACGAGGCCGCCCATCGCATTCTAAGCCGCGTTCTTTATGCGGGCATGGTCGAGAAACCTGAATGGGGCGTCTCCCTGCGCCCAGGCCAGCAGGAAGGTCTCGTGAGCTACGAAACGTTCCTCAAGGTTCAAGAGCGCCTCAAAGAGAACGCCTACGCACCGACCCGCGCTGATCTCAGTCAGGACTTCATCCTCCGCGGAAGTGTCGCTTGTGCGTGCTGCGGAAGCCCTATGACAGGCTCTTGGTCCACCGGGCGCGGCGGCAAGAAGCACGCTTACTATATGTGCTTTAAGAAGGGGTGCTCCGCCTACAGAAAATCAATCAAGCGCGACGTGATGGAGACCGCGTTCGCCGACTTGCTGCAGAAGCTCGAACCGTCCCGCCAGCTCATCACCCTTGCACGGACCATGTTCCGTGACATCTGGATGCAGCTCACCGCGCAAGAGGGTGAGAAGCGCGCGCTGCTGCAGAAGCAGCTGCGAGAGAAGGAAAAGACGTCCACGGCGCTCCTCGATCGCTTGGTGGAGGCCGATGACCCGAAGATCATCGCTGCGTACGAAAAGCGTCTTGCGAACCTTGAGAGCGACAAGCTGGTGATCGCCGAAAAGCTTGCCTCGAGCACCAAACCGCGCGGCACTTTCGACGAGCTGTTCGAACCGGCGCTGCAGTTCCTCGCAAACCCTTATAAAATCTGGAAAAATGGAGGACCGGCAGAGCGCCAGACGGTCCTAAAACTCGTCCTGGCGGACCGTCTCCAATACTGCCGAAATGAGGGGTTTCGAACCGCCCGAACCTCGCTTCCCTTCAGGGTTCTAGCGGGGTTGAGTAGCCAGTCTGAGGTAATGGCGGACAGGAAGGGATTCGAACCCTCGAGACGGGACAAACCGCCTACTCCCTTAGCAGGGGAGCGCCTTCGACCACTCGGCCACCTGTCCACCGGCGGGTAGACCGCATGGCGCCTGCGGTTTCAAGCGTTTTCATCGCGTGTGTGAAAACCAAGCGGTGCGACGTGACGCCGGGTAGGGCCAGCGCAAAGCGGAGGACCGAGCGCGGGTGTCTAGGCGGTGATCTGAAGACTGGATCCGGACTCTTCGTTCGCCTGGGCGTAGATCGCGATGACCGCGCTGACGCGTCCTGACTCGTCTTCCTCTTTGGCACGGCGCTCGGCGGCGCGCTCAATTGAAAGATCAGCTTGGGCGTTGAAAAGCTGCCGCTGAGCGGCTGCGGCCACGGCGCGGTCCGCCGCCGATGGCTCGGCGGGGGCAAGGGCCGCTTTGATCACGACCCGCATTTTGGCGATCGTGTCTTCGGGATCGTTTTCCGGCGAGACGTCAATCGGCACCGACCCGCCCACGGCGTAGTCGCGCCCGTCGGGGCCGCGTTGGTAGTCATAGCTGATCGCGCCAGCATAGCGCCCGCCAACGGTCTTGTGTGCCTGCTCATGGGCGCGCACTTCGCGATCCCGGGCCTTCAGTTCCTCGACTTGCCTTTGCTCTTCTTCGGTCAGCTGGCCGGGTGTCTGAGGTGACTGGCGGCTGGAGACGTCGTTCAGGGCTTGGGCCTGGGTCACCCCGTCCGCTGAAGCCGGTGCAGAGGCAGCTTGCACTGCTCCCTGCGGGCCTGCGGGAGGTTCACCGCGAAGGTTGGCGCCTTGGAGTCCGGAATACCGGGTCGGCGCTTGGGTGGTCACCGAGAAATCCATGGTGAGACAATATCACTCGAGAGTTTATGTATGCTTAAGGGCCAGCAACCCTAACGCGCACCGCGTTGTGGATTTCCACATCTTGACACGAGATGTCCCCCGGACACCTGCAAAAATCTACATCAAAAGCAGATTAATCGTCTGAATCAGAAGCTTTTCCGCCGCGCCCCCACCAGGCGAATTGGCGGACCATTCCGCGGAAGAGTCGGACCTCTGCAACGGTCAATTTGGCATGGGTGAACATCGTCCGGATGTTGCGCTCGAGAATTTTTTTCTTGTCGGGCGGATAAAAGTAGCCCGCTTCGTCCAGCACACCGCC
>JBCDLG010000008.1:0-54120 GCA_038745625.1 Pseudomonadota bacterium
CGGATGGTCTTCAACGAAGACGGCCGCGTCAAACTCGATATCGCTTTGGCCGAGGGCAAGAAAAACGTCGACAAACGCGAGACCGTCAAAGAGCGCGAATGGGGAAGGCAGAAGCAGCGCTTGATGAAGGATTTTGGCTAGCCTCACCCACTACGCTGGTTTTTTCTTATGTGCTGTCTTAACAGCCTGTTCTAGGCAGTTGATCGTGGTGATCATCGGGGGTGGGCTTTGGACTCGATTCTGTTCTTCATTTCGACCGCATCACAACTTCAAATTATGGCCGCCGCGTTTGCGGTGGTTGTTTTCGGTGCCGTAATTGCAGCGTGTACGCACAGGTCGCAAATGAGAATGCAGCGAGTGCCGTACTTTCTCACGATGTCCGCGATATCCTTCGGGGTGTCCGTGTCCCAATTGGTTTGGCTGAATTCTCAGTCAATTCTGGGAATGAAATTGGCGGTCACAGTTTCTATAGCAGCCCTCACTGTGGCAGGATATCTTTACTATTCTTCTTCAATGAACAGATCGCGAGACATGGTCGAAAGTTGGAAGATGGCGCCGCTCGTCTTCGTTCCTTTTGGCGTTTTCTACTTGATGACGGAGCCACCAAAAGACGAAGATCATCGATTGCGCGGACCAAAGAGAGATTTGTTCAACAAGGACCTTGCTGTTTTCACAGCTGTTTTACTTTGGTTCGCGGGCCCCATTGTCGATTTTGGCTCAGGTCTTTATCAGGAAAAGAGCGCACAAAATCAAAGTCCCGACACGGCAACATATTTTGCAGACTTATCGATCGAGCGAGCTGGGCTAACGCGCACTCTTGAAATGATGACGGAGGGAGTTGTTCTGCCTTTCGTTGTGGACGAGGTCACCTCTATCGTGGCGCTCGATGTGTCTGGGAACGAATTGAAACGAGTTTATTCAGTTGACATGATGGATCTCGAGTTTGGTGACTTATTTCTTGAAAGTGTAAGCCGCGGGATTTGCGTCAACGGAACGTTGCGTGCGTTCATTGATAATGGTGCCACGATCACGGAGGTCTGGTTGGATCCCGTTTCGAGCGAAATTGATCGGCTTCATGTAACGAAAAGTACCTGTGATCAGCTTGGGTTGTAAGGGCTCTTCGTAAGCCTTGAGCTCTTTTCAGCCGCCGAGCGACCCGTTTCAAAGTTGGTGCACTGCTCAATACTGGTCTCATGGGCTATCACGCTTCCCGTGGCGGGCCCCAGATCCATCCACGTGTGCTGATCACCCGGCCTTGACCCCGGCGGGACAAGATAAGCGTCAGCACGATCGACAGGACGATCACACCCAGCCGAGCATTGTTGGCAGCCGTGTCCCCCATGGCTGTGTCGGAGACATCGAAGAGGGACCAAATCAGGTTCATCAGCACATGGAAGGATATCGGCACCCAGATGTTGAAGTCCCATTCGGTGTACAGCCAGGCAAACCACAGACCACCGGTCGCCGTGATCGCAAAGATGCCTGCTGCTTCTCCGGCGGAGCCGCCTTGGTAGAGGTGCCCAGCGCCGAAAACGATTGCGCCTAAGAGCGCCGACGGCAGGAAACCCATTCCCGCAAACCGGAACAGGAAGCCGAACAGGAAGGCGCGGTAGAAGATCTCCTCCATTGTGCCTGGCAGGAAAGAGCCGGTCATCGCTTCGATAAAGAGGTCCTCGGGCGGGCTGAACGAGCCGGTGACCAGGAACGTGATCGTCATGATACTCGTGCAGAGAAGAGCAAAGGCGAATGCGACGGGCAGTGAGCGATTGAAGCCGAGCGAGACCAGTGCCTGCTTAGGGCCAAAGAAAAGGAACGCCGCCAAGAGGGGGACAAGCAGCCACGGGCTATAGCGCAAGAGCGTGATACCGAGCAGCCGGTGATAGCCGACCGCGTCTGGGTCCCAAAACGTCTTGAAGGGAAGCCAGATATAGGTGTCCACGACGAAGAAAACGGTGATGGTAATCAGCGCAACCGCCCAGCGCGGCCATGATGTTGTGATCATTGATCTGCCCTCGACCTTGTGGACATCCGCCGCTTGAGCCCCCACCGTGCCCATTGGCTGCGAGATGCGCCGCCCCCCGAAATATGGAGACCACCATGAGCCTCGCAAGTGCCGACGACATCATCAAGGAGCTGGACCTCTCTCCGCATCCGGAGGGTGGGTGGTATCGGCGGACGTTTGAGGATCCTCGGCAGGTGGATGGGCGGCCGGTGGGGACGGCGATCTATTATCTCCTCAAAAAGGGTGAGCGTTCGCATTGGCATCGGGTCGATGCTTCGGAGATTTGGCATTATTATGCTGGTGATCCGCTGCTCCTCCGTGTAGGGTCAGATAAGCACTATCATCTGGGAACGGATTTCGCGAATGGTGAGCAACCGCAGGCCATCGTGCCGACCGGCGCGTGGCAATCGGCCGAGGCTTTAGGCGCGTGGACCCTGGTCGGCTGCACCGTCTGTCCCGGGTTCCAGTTTGAAGGCTTTGAACTCGCGCCGCCGGATTTTGAGCCTTAAGCGAACCGTCCGTAGTCAATCGGCTGCGTCCGGTCGACGGTGCCGATCTCGGCGGTCATGGGGTATTTGAGGCCCGTGGCGCAGTTGAAGAGCACCGCGCGGTCGCTCTTGCTGACAAGGCCGGTGTCCAACGACTTCCTATACGCAGCATAGGTCGCAGCGCCTTCTGGGCAGAGGAGGAAGCCCTCGTCTTTCGCGACCTCGGCCCAGGAGGCGAAGATATCCTCCTCCTCAACGGCCATGGCGAAACCTTCGGATTCTCTCACCACACGGAGGATCATGAAATCTCCCACCGCGACGGGCACGCGGATGCCTGCAGCTGCCGTGTGGGCGTTCTCCCACAAAGGCGCGTGCTCCTCACCGTCCTCAAAGGCTTTGACGATCGGCGCGCAGCCTGATGCCTGCACTGCGACCATCCGTGGGCGGTGGGAGCCGATGAAACCCATCTCTTCAAGCTCATCGAATGCCTTCCACATGCCGATCAGGCCCGTGCCGCCGCCGGTGGGATAGAAGATGACATCAGGCAGTTCCCAACCGAGCTGTTCAGCGAGCTCGAGCCCCATCGTCTTCTTACCCTCAATCCGGTAGGGCTCTTTCAAGGTTGAGACATCGAACCAGCCGACCGTTTCCTTCCCTTCACCGACGATCTTGCCGCAATCATTGATCAGGCCGTTGACGACATAAACATCCGCCCCTTGAAAGGCGATCTCGTCGATGTTCACCTGCGGTGTGTCATCAGGGCAGAAGACCGTGCTGTTGATCCCCGCGGCACTGGCATAGGCGGCGAGGGCGGCACCTGCATTGCCGTTCGTGGGCATCGCCATATGCTTGATACCAAACTCCTTGGCCATGGAGACGGCAAGGGCGAGACCGCGCGCTTTGAACGAGCCCGTCGGCAGGCGCCCCTCATCTTTCACCAAGAGCGGGCCGCCGCCGAGTTTTCCTTCGGTCCGTTCAAGGCGGATGATCGGGGTGACGACCTCGCCGAGCGAGACCCGATTCTCTGCATGCTGCACGGGAAGCAGCTCGCGGTAGCGCCAAAGACCTTCGGTACGGTCCTTCAGAATGTCCTTGGTCAGCGCATCTTTGACCTTATCAAGGTCGTAGCGGACGATGATCGGCCGCCCGACGCGAGAGAGGCCATGGGGCTCGCCCGCCGGATAGTGCTCTCCGGTCATGGCGCATTCGAGATGGGTGACAAAACTCATAGTCCACTCACTGTCACGGTTTTCTTGTTGACGAAAGCCATCATGCCGTCTTTCGCGAGTTCCCGTCCGTAGCCGGAGGTCTTGACCCCGCCAAAGGGCAGTTTGGGGTCGGACGCGACGATGCGGTTTACGGCGGTGCAGCCCGCGTCGATCCGCCGAACCGCATGCAGGACATCGGCCTCGTCTTGGGTGAAGATGGCCGAGCCCAGGCCGAAGGGCGTGTCATTGGCGAGCTCAATCGCCGCTTCCAAGCTCGGCACCCGGTGCATCAGCGCGACGGGACCGAAGATCTCCTCACGGAAGGCGGGGGCCGCTTCGGGGATGTCCTCAAGCATGCCGGGCGCGAACCAATATCCGCCTTCAAAGCCCTCGACCGCTGTCGTCTCCGCGCCGAAGACTCGTGTGGCGCCGGCCTCAACGCTCTGGTCGACCAGGGCGACGACCTCGTCGAGGCCTGACTTTGTCGCCAGCGGCCCGATATCGGTATCCTCGGCAAGCGGATCACCGACTTTGAGGGCCTGCATCGCGGCAGCCATCTTGTCCCGGAATGTCACATAAACGTCTGTGTGCGCCAAGAAACGCTTGGCAGCGATGCAGCTTTGGCCATTGTTCATGGTCCGGCCAACCACCGCGGCCTTCACCGCCGCATCGATATCCGCGGACGGCATGACGATGAACGGGTCCGAGCCGCCCAGTTCGAGGACGGAGGGTTTGATCATCTCGCCCGATGTCTTGCCCACCGCCGATCCTGCGGGCCCGGATCCCGTGAGCGTCGCACCGCGCACCCGGGGATCGCGTAAGATGGCGTCGACGGCGCCTGATCCGATCAGCAAGGTCTGGAAGCTGCCCTCGGGGAAACCCGCCGCGCGGATCACATCTTCGATAGCGAGGGCGGATTGAGGGACATTGGAGGCGTGTTTTAGGAGCCCAGGGTTCCCTGCCATCAGCGCTGGCGCTGCGAATCGGAAGACCTGCCAAAAGGGGAAGTTCCAGGGCATCACAGCCAGGATCGGCCCCAGCGGCAGATGGGCCACATAGGCGCGCCCCTCGGCGATCTCGATCTCCTCATCAGCCAAAAAGCCGGGGCCCTGCTCGGCGTAGTAGCGGCACACACTGGCGCATTTGGCGACCTCGGCGCGGGCGGCAGTGATGGTTTTCCCCATCTCTTGCGTCGCGGTGAAAGCGAGGGCCTCTTGCCGTTCGTCCAGCAAATCGGCGAGGCGCAGGAGCGCTGCGGCCCTGTCACTGAGCGGCATGCTGCGCAGCGAATCGACGGCCTCCTCGGCTGCGGTGATGGCCGTTTCAATGCCCTCGGCGCTGAGAGGATCGAACGCCTCGATGAGATTTCCGGTCGCGGGATTGGTGGTCGTGATGCTCATGACGGGTTGCTAACACGGAAGCCATGGAACCGTCCGCCCGTTTCGTGCAGACGGGTGGCATTATGACTCTGTGGGAACGAATTGCGGCCATTCTTGAGGCGGCGAGGGAGCAGACCCTCGGCGCTGTCATGGAGGCGATGGAGGAGCGGAAGCGCAAACGCGATGCCGCTGTGTTCTCGATCGCGTTGATTGGCCTTTCCGCCAAAATGGCGAAAGCCGACGGTATCGCGACGGAAGACGAGTTCTGCGCCTTTCGTGACTTCTTTTCCGTGCCAGAAGGCGAAGAATCGCGGGTACGGATTGTTTATGATCTTGCCAAAGCGGATGTTGCTGGCTTCGACAGCTATGCGCGGCAAGTGGGCAAGCTCTTTGCGGGGGAGACCTCGGTTTTAGAAGATGTGCTTGATTGCCTTTTCCACGTCGCGATGGCGGACGGCATTTTGCACCCTGGCGAGCTGGAGCTGCTTGGTGTCGCCAAGGAAGCGTTCGACCTGAGCGATGCCTGCTTCCGCCGGGTTAAGGCGGCGCATGTCGGTCTTGATGATGATGATCCCTATACGATCCTTGGGGTCGATCCTGATATCCAAACCGATGAGCTGAAATCGACCTATCGTGATCTTGTCAAACAGCACCATCCAGATGTTATGATCGCGCGCGGCGTTCCGGCCGAGCTGCTTTCGATCGCCGAGCACCGGATGGCAGCGATCAACACAGCCTATGAAAAGGCGATGGAAGAGCGGGCTGCGGCGTGACGAGCTACGATTTCTATCAGGTTGATGCGTTTACGGATCAGCCGTTTGCCGGGAATCCTGCCGCGGTGATGCTGCTGGACGCATGGTTGCCTGACGACATGCTGGCGAAGATCGCGGCCGAGCATAACCTGGCCGAGACGGCGTATCTCGTGAAACGTTCAGCTGGGCATTATGACCTCCGCTGGTTCACGCCTGCGGTCGAGGTGCCGCTCTGCGGCCATGCGACCCTTGCCTCAGCCCATGTGCTTTATACGGAGTTTGGTGAGACCTCGGATCGTTTGACGTTTGAGACCAAGTCAGGACCGCTTCACGTTGCGCGCCAAGAGGGCGGCTACACCCTCGACTTGCCTGCCGACCCGCCAGAACGGGCGGAGCTGCATCCAGCGGTTGGGAAGGCGCTTGGTGCAGAGCCGCTGGAACTCTATGTCGGGCGTCTCTTCCTTCTCGCCGTCTACGGAACGGAGGACGACGTGCGGGGCCTCACACCGGATCTCAGCGCGGTGGAGCGGCTCGGTCAGTCCGTCGCCAAGGACGAGGTCTGCGTGACGGCGCATGGGCGGGATGTGGATTTCGTCAGCAGGCTGTTTGCTCCGTCGATTGGCATACCGGAGGATCCTTTCACCGGTTCGACCCATGCGATGCTGACGCCGTTCTGGGCCGAACGGCTTGGCAAGACCGAGCTGACCGCACATCAGGCCAGCGCACGCGGTGGCGATGCAACCTGCTATTTGTCAGGCGACCGGGTTCTCTTGTTGGGAAGCGCCGTGACGATGATCCGAGGACAGATTATAATCCAGGGTTAGCGCCTTCGTCGGTGAGCTGCAGTTCCATCTAGAGGCGCTGCTATGAATCGTCTAACAGCTTGTGAGTGCTGGCTAGTGGGAGAATGTCTGTGGGCAAAGCGATAACCATCCTGGCAGTGTTGGCAGCGTTTTCGGCGGGATCCGCGTGGGCGTCACATCCATGGACTGGCCCCGTGAAAGTGGCCACGGTGCAGCTTGATAGCAATGGTGATGCGCTCATTACACTGACGGAGTATCACGCCGATACGGTGTGCGGGCCGACCGGTAACGATCAAAAGCGTTATCGCATCTCCTATCCAGCGTCCGAGCCTGAAAAATTCTATAACGGTGCCTATGCGATGGCTCTCACGGCCGTCAGTTCAGGCGCCGATGTCTATCTTCGCGGCAATGGGTGTTCGGGAACAATCCCGACGGTTCGGAACATCAGGATCGACAACTAAGGTTGATCAGAAGGCTGGTGTCGCTCATTGGATGACGCTTTTCTGCTCGGGAACGCCGTGACGATGATCCGGGGCAAGATCTCTTTTTGAAGCCTCGCAAACACCCCGCGGGTGAGCGAGATGCCCAGGAAAATCGTCAGAAGCCCAACCGCTTGGTTGAGGGTGAAGGCTTCGGAGAAGATGATGATCCCTAAGATGACCGAAACCACCGGCGCGACGTAGGCGCTGGTGGAGAGAAAACTCGCGCCCGCTCGGCGCACCACGGTGACGACGCAGATGGCCGTCAGGCCCGTGGGTCCCAAACCAAGATAGGCAAGTGCCCAGAGGCCCTGGCCGTTTACAGCGCTCCAATCAGCGAAGAACAAAGGCGGCGTGGTGATGATCGCTGAGCACAGCATCATCGCCGTGGTGAAACTCCGTACCGGGACTTCGGGCGCGCGCCGCATCACGATGCCCGTCGCCGCATAGCCAAGGATGGCGAGCATCAGGAGACCCTGGCCATAGAGCGTGCCCTCGGCGCCGGTGAGGGCTGCGGGGCCGATCAGGATCAAAACGCCCACCGTGCCCACCGCAACCCCGGCGAGGGACCGCCTGGTGAGCGGCTCACCGGCGAAGGCCGCGGCCACCAGCACCGTGATCACCGGCAGGAACGACATGAAGATCCCCGCCATAATCGAGGAGACCTCCTGCTGCGCCAGCGGAAACAGCGTGAAGGGGATGGCGTAGCCTGTTGCACCGGCCGCGGCGGCATAGCCCCAGGCGATCCAGTCGGCTTTGGTTCGTATGCCCAGCAAAGGACGGCCGGTGCCGAGGGTGAAGACGACCAGGACGAGGGTGGCGAGCCACAGGCGGACCCCAGCGATGATCGCAGGGGGCGCCCCTTCAATGGCGACGTTGATCGCCGCTGGTGCTGACCCGCCGACAAAGGCCACGGCTGCCCACATGAGCCAGTCGGCGCGGTTTGGTTCTTGTGGGGGGGCAATCGTGTGCGACATCGACCAACGCCTAGGTCGCGGACGCGACGGTCGCAACCGGCTGGCTAGCCGCACCTGGTGTGCTAGGGCCCGCTTCGGCAAAGCGGATGGTGAGACGCGTGATGAGACTTCTGATGATTGCAGGCGCGTTGGGCCTCTTGGCATCGTGTACAGATGCGCCGCGCCTGGTCGAGGACTCGGTGTCCGCACCCGACGTTGCGGCGGTGTCATCAGACCCGGCAGCGATTGAGCGGCTCACCGCCGATGTTGCTTACCTTGCGAGCGATGAACTGGAGGGCCGCGAGGCAGGTGAGCCGGGCTATGATTTGGCGGCGGCGTTTGTGGCGGGCCGCTATGCCGAACTCGGCCTCGAAGCGGTGGGGGATGACGGCAGCTACTATCAGAACGTCACCTTCCGGGGTTTCCGATCCAACATGCTGGGCGGCGCTGTGGTGTCGATGACTGGCGGGGAGGAGGCGAGCTGGGAGCCAAACGTCGATTTTCTCGGTGCTTCGACCAAGGTCGCTGCGAGCCTTGAAGACACGCCCGTCGTTTTCGCTGGCTACGGTTTCGTGTCGGAGGCGTATGGCCGCGACGACTACGCGGGCCTCGACGTGGACGGCAAGGTGGTCGCGCTGATTTGGGGTGCACCCAAATTCCTTCCGTCTGAAGAGCAAGCCCATTATCGCAGCGTGCAGAGCCAAGCCGCCTCTGAGCGGGGCGCGGTGGGCGTTATCCGTTTGCTGCTACCGAGCTTTGAGGAAAACCGGCGCCCCTTTGATACATTCGTTGCCAATGCGGCGCGTTCTGCGACTCTCCGCTGGGTCAATGCCGAAGGCGGCGCGCACTCCACCGCTCCCAACATCGTTGGGGGACTGATCATGGGGCAAGAAGGGGCCACAAAGCTCTTCGCGTCCATGGGCCGGGATTGGCAGGAGATCGCCGCTCTGGCCGAGGCCGAGGAAGGCGCGCTTGAGGCCTTTGACACAGGTCTTCAGGTCTCGATGCGCTTTGACAACAGTGTCGACGATTTCGAGAGCCCCAATGTGGTGGGCCTGGTGCCAGGCACGGATCCATCGCTCGCGGACGAAGTGGTCGTGGTGACTGCGCATCTCGATCATGTCGGCGTCAGCGGCATTGGCGAGGATAAGGTGCACAATGGCGCCATGGACAACGCGGTCGGCATTGCTGCTCTTCTCGAGGCGGCTCGCAAGGTGGCCGAGAAACCCGTCGCCCGCCCTGTTCTTTTCGCAGCGGTGACGGCCGAGGAGAAGGGTCTTCTGGGGTCAGATTATCTTGCAAGGCATAACCCGGTGGGTGATGCGCCCTATGCGGCAAACATCAATCTCGATATGCCCGTTCTCACCTTCCCGTTTGAAGACCTGATCGGTTTCGGGGCGGAGCGTTCGAGCCTTGGGCCCGTCGTTGCCGAGGCGACAGCGGCCCTCGGGGTTACGCTGTCGCCCGATCCGATGCCCGAGCAGGGTCTTTTCACGCGGTCAGACCACTACAGTTTTGTCAAACAGGGCGTGCCGTCGCTCTTCCTCTTTGTCGGCTTTGGTGGTCGCGGCGCGGAGGAGTTTCCAGCCTTTCTCGCCACGCACTATCATAAGCCGTCGGACGAAGTGGACCTTGTCATGTTTGATCAGCTCGAGCGGTTCGCCAATCTCAATGCTGGTATCATCAGCACGGTTGGCAATATGGACGAGACACCGACCTGGGTCGCAGGCGACTTTTTTGGCACGGCCTTTAACGGCCCGATGGCGGATCAGTGATCGGGCCACAACAATGCCGCTCGGCCGCCGCCTACCCATGCTTGCATAACCAGCGCTTCTCTTTCGCGGCGCGAAGGCCTAGGGCCGTCTCTTGCGCGAAGGAGATGTTGGCATGGCCCATGTGTCGGTGATCGGCGCCCAATGGGGTGACGAGGGCAAAGGCAAGATCGTGGATTGGCTCTCGGCCCGGGCCGATGTCGTCGCTCGCTTCCAAGGCGGCCATAATGCTGGGCACACGCTCGTCATCGACGGCAAGGTCTACAAACTCTCGCTCCTGCCGTCCGGTATTGTCCGTGAGGGTAAGCTCTCGGTCATTGGCAGCGGCGTGGTGATCGACCCGCTGGCGTTCAAAAAGGAAGTCGAGCTCCTCGAGAGCCAGGGCGTGAAAATCAGCCCGGTGAACCTCGCCGTGGCTGAGAACGCTTGCCTTATCCTGCCGCTTCACGGCGAGCTCGATCGCTTGCGCGAGGAAGCCGCGGGCAAGGGCAAGATCGGCACCACGGGCCGCGGCATTGGTCCGGCCTATGAAGACAAGGTGGGCCGCCGCGCCATCCGGGTCTCTGACCTTCACGACCTCGATGCTCTCGGCCCGCGAATCGAGCGTTTGCTGACGCATCACAACGCTCTCCGTGTCGGTTTTGGTGCTGACCCGCTCGACCAATCCTCCGTCCTCGGCACGTTGAAGGTGGCTGCCGAGAGTCTGTTGCCTTTCGCAACGCCTGTTTGGCAGCTGCTGGATGAGGCCCGCAAAGCTGGCAAGCGCATCCTGTTCGAAGGCGCGCAGGGCATGCTGCTCGACGTCGACCATGGCACCTATCCTTACGTGACCTCGTCAAACACAGTGGCGGGCCAAGCCGCGACGGGCACCGGGCTCGGCGTCGCTGGCGAAGCTTACGGTCTCGGCATCGTCAAAGCCTACACCACCCGGGTGGGATCAGGACCCTTCCCGACGGAGCTTGATAACGAGATCGGTCGCCATCTCGGCGAGAAGGGCCATGAGTTCGGCACGGTCACAGGCCGGGAGCGGCGGTGCGGCTGGTTCGACGCGGCCCTGGTACGGCAGAGCCTTATGGTCGCAGGTATCGACGGCATCGCGCTCACCAAACTCGACGTGCTCGACGGCATGGAGAGCCTCGAGGTCTGCATAGGCTATGAGATCGACGGTGAGACCTTCGGCTATCTGCCTGCGTCTTCGGATGCGCAAGAGAATGCCAAGCCGATCTACGAAACCTTGCCCGGCTGGGAAGGATCAACGGCCGGTGCGCGCTCCTGGGCTGACCTTCCAGCAGAGGCGGTGAAGTATGTTCGCCGCATCGAAGAGCTGGTCGAGCGGCCTGTGGTGCTGCTCTCGACATCGCCTGAACGGGAGGATGTCATCTTGGTGAAAGATCCCTTCGGCGCTTAGTTGCAGTGCAACATAGGGCGTTATTGAAAGCTGTAGCGAGCAGTTTCAGGCGGCCTTAACGAATACTTCCCCATAGTATCTCAGAGTATTGGGGCAGTTTCTTCTGTGCTTGGGACCTCCGCCATTCAGGTGACGGACGAGGAGCGCTTCCTTGGAATCAAGGCGGCGGGCATTGCTCGGCGTGACCAAACGGGCATCAGAGTTTTCGTCGCCGCGTGCGGCCTCGGCTTTCTGTTCATCGAATTTGGCGGCTGGATCCCGATCGTCTCGACGATCATGATGGTTGCGAGCCAGGTCCTTGACCGGATGATCTGGCGCAAATGCGTTCTGAGCCCCGTCTCACGCAGCGCCATGACGTCGCGGGAGCGGCTGTTTGTCCGTTTCTCCATCATCCAGGCGTCCTGTGTCTATGCCACGGTGGGGGCATTTGCTTGGTTCATCGGCAAGCCTGAGTATCAGATTGCGGCGACCCTTTGGCTTGCAGGCTCCATGCTGCACGCTGTTCTGCACACCCACCATGAGCGCGGTGTGTTTCTCGCGAACTTTCTTCCGCCCACGGCGCTGCTCTTCACGCTTCCTTTTGTGCATTTCTTCTATCAGGAACGCGTTGATTGGGTGCTGGTGGTGGTTCTCGCCTGGGCGATCATGTCGTACACGGCGCACCTCGTTTTGGCCTTCAAGACCTATAGCCGCAACAGCCTGGCTTTGCGGCGCGCGCAGCTCGCTGCCGAAGAGCGCCGCCGGGCCGCTGAGAGCGCGAGCCTTGCGAAGTCGCAGTTCCTCGCAACGCTCAGTCATGAAATCCGTACGCCCATGAACGGTATCATCGGCATGGCTCAGGCGCTTGATGCTGAACAGCTTTCCGAAGAGGCCAAGGGGCATGTCGGGGTTATGCGGCAGGCCAGCGACCTCCTGATGGTGCTGCTCAACGATGTTCTTGATGCCTCGAAAATCGAAGCAGGCAAGATCGTCCTGGAGCACAAGCCTTTCAGCCTCAGGAGCATTTTCGACCGCGTCACCCATCTTCACGCCGCCGAGGCGGAGCGCAAAGGCCTCGATTTTGAGATGACCTTCGATCTTGGCGTACCGGATCGGCGTGTTGGCGATGAACACCGCTTGGCCCAGGCGCTCCACAACCTCGCGGGCAATGCGGTGAAGTTCACGAAGGAGGGCTCCGTTCGGCTCTCGGTCAGCGCACCAGAGCATGGCGGCGATGCCTTTATGGTGACCGTCGAGGACACCGGCATCGGTATGACCGATGAGCAAACCCGCCGGGTCTTCCAACCCTTCACGCAAGCCGACAGCTCGACGACGCGGCGCTATGGCGGCAGCGGTCTAGGCCTGACCATCACCCAGGGCCTGATTGAAGCGATGAGCGGTACACTGAGCGTGACGTCGACACCAGGACGCGGATCAACCTTCCAGATCGGCCTGGCACTGCCGCAAGCCGCAACGTCGAGCGCTGGTGCGATGCCGAAGGCCCCGGCGGCGATGAAAGAGCTTGCTGGCCTCAAAGTGCTGGCGATCGACGACAACCCGGTGAACCTCGCGGTCCTGAAGTCGATGCTCGGCCGACTTGGCGCCATCTCGGTCGTGGCGCAGTCCGGCGCGGAAGGGCTAGAGCTCTTTGCCGCCGATCATTTCGACCTGGTGCTGCTCGATATCTCCATGCCTGAGATGGACGGCGTTGAGGTGCTCCACCGTTTGAAAGCGGAGTATGGCGAAGAGGCGCTCGCGCCGGTGATCGCCGTCTCCGCCCATGCGATGCCGGACGAGATCGAAGGCTATCTCGCCGAAGGCTTCGCCGCTTACGTTACCAAGCCCGTGCGGCTTGAGGTGCTGCGCGAAGCGGCGATGTCGGCGATCCAAACGCCTGAGGCCGAAAACCAGCTTTCTGCAGCGGGCTAGTTGGACAAACCCGGCGCCCGCCGCTATCTCAAGACACTTGCCGAGGGGCACCCCGCATGAGGGGTTGAGACGCACCCTTAGAACCTGATCCGGTTAAGACCGGCGGAGGAACGGCCATGTCGATTGATCCGCTTGTCGGCGGCACCGGGGCTTTATCCATCGCGCAGCGCTTTTGCGGGCCGCAAAACTCGGGCAATGGCGGCTATGTTGCTGGCCTTTTGGGCAAGGTGATCAACGGTCCAGCGGAGGTTCGCCTTCGGTCCATGCCGCCGCTCGAACGCTCCCTGACGATCGAAAGCGATGGCCAAGAGGCCGTCTTGCGGGATGGCGAGACCGTCGTTGCCACGGCGAGGACCACCAGCCTTGATGTCGCGGTGCCCGACTTGCCGCCTTTGGATGCGCTTGATCAGGCGCAGGCGGCCTTTGCCGCGATGCCGCTCATTCTGCCTTATTGCTTCGTGTGCGGCCGTAAACGAGAGCCTGGGGATGGCCTCAGGATCTTCTCTGGGCCGATCGAAGGAACGTCTGTCAACGCCGATCTTTGGGTGCCAGATGAGAGCCTCACCGATGAGGATGGTCTGGTGGCGACGGAGTTTCTCTGGGCAGCGCTCGACTGTCCTTCGGCTTACGGACTGCGTCTCGCCGATGGGTTTGTCCTGCTCGGTAGTCTGTCAGTGGAGATCAGACGCAGGCCAGGGCCCGGCGAGGAGCTGATGGCGATGGGCTGGGCTGGTGAGGCCGATGGCCGGAAATACGGCGCCCACAGCGCCCTTGTCACCCTCGACGGTGAGGCGATCGCCGTTTCCAAAAGCGTATGGATTAACTTGAACGATGAGGCGTTGATCAGCGCCCTGAAGGAGCAGAACCAATGAACAAGCCAACCAAACAGTCCGATTTCGAAACGCCGAAAGTCACGACCGGTCCGCTTCCAAGTTCCTTCAAGCGCTATGTGCAGTCGGACCGGTTCGACGATGTGAAAGCGCCTGTGCGAGACATCATTCTGCACCCTTCATCGGGTGAGGCGCCATTGCCGGTCTATGATCCTTCTGGTCCTTATACAGAAGAAAACTTCGTGGCGGATGTTGAGAAGGGCCTGCGTCCGGCGCGGGCGTCGTGGATCGCGCGGCGGGATCACGAGAGCTACACCGGCCGGGATGTGAAGCCTGAGGACAATGGCGGCGCCACCGGCGATTATCTCGCGCGGGCCTTCCCCAACGTGCCGCAGCCGAAGCGCTACACGGGGAAAATCCGCACACAGCTCGAGGCCGCGCGGGCGGGCGTCGTCACCGAAGAGATGGACTATATCGCCATCCGCGAAAACCTCGGCCGGAAAGTGGCGGCCGAGGGTGCGGCCCTGCGCGCGAGCGATGGCGAGAGCTTCGGCGCCAGTGTGCCTGAGTTTGTCACCCCAGAATTCGTGCGGGATGAAGTGGCGCAAGGCCGGGCCGTGATCCCTGTCAACATCAACCACCCCGAAGCCGAGCCGATGATCATTGGCCGGAACTTCCTGGTTAAGATCAACGCCAATATCGGTAACTCGGCGGTCACATCCTCTGTCGAGGAGGAGGTCGACAAAATGGTGTGGGCCACCCGCTGGGGCGCGGACACTGTCATGGACCTCTCGACGGGCAAGAACATTCACAACACCCGCGAGTGGATCCTGCGCAACTCACCGGTGCCGATCGGCACCGTGCCGATCTATCAGGCGCTTGAGAAAGTGAATGGCGTCGCCGAGGACCTCACCTGGGAGGTCTATCGCGACACGCTGATCGAGCAGTGTGAGCAGGGCGTTGATTATTTCACCGTACACGCTGGTGTGCGCCTGCCCTACATCCATCTGACAGCGGATCGTGTGACGGGCATCGTCTCGCGCGGCGGCTCGATCATGGCGAAATGGTGCCTGGCGCATCATAAGGAGAGCTTCCTCTACACACACTTCGCTGAGATCTGCGAAATCATGCGCGACTATGACGTCACCTTTAGCTTGGGTGATGGCCTGCGTCCGGGATCGATCGCGGACGCCAATGACCGGGCGCAGTTTGCGGAGCTCGAGACCCTTGGTGAACTGACGAAAATCGCTTGGGACCACGGTGTCCAGGTGATGATTGAAGGCCCTGGTCATGTGCCGATGCATAAGATCAAGGAAAACATGGACAAACAGCTGCGGGAGTGTGGCGAGGCGCCGTTCTACACCCTCGGGCCGCTGACCACCGACATTGCGCCGGGCTATGACCACATCACGTCAGGCATTGGTGCGGCGATGATCGGTTGGTTCGGTACGGCGATGCTTTGCTATGTGACGCCTAAGGAGCATTTGGGCCTTCCGAACCGGGATGATGTGAAGGTCGGAGTCGTGACCTATAAGCTCGCGGCGCATGCGGCGGACCTTGCCAAGGGGCATCCGGCGGCGAAGCTGCGGGATGATGCGCTGTCACGCGCGCGGTTTGAGTTCCGGTGGGAGGATCAGTTCAACCTCTCCCTCGACCCCGAAACGGCGCGGGACTTCCACGACCAGACCCTCCCGAAAGAGGCGCACAAGACCGCCCATTTCTGCTCCATGTGCGGCCCCAAATTCTGCAGCATGAAGATCACCCAAGACGTCCGCGACTACGCCGGAGGCCTCTCCGACAACGAAAAAGCCGACCTCGAACGCATGTCCGACGCCGAACGGGACAAAGGCATGAATGAGATGAGCCAGCTCTATCGGGACAAGGGCGACAAGCTCTATGTGGATGTGGAGTGAGCGCCTACCGAGGTGCCTCTTGCGCGGCGCCCGTTCCGTACTAAGAAGTTTGCCCCTTGAAGGTAGCTATCACAAAGATGGCGGGGCCAGCGCCGAGCGGAAACGTCGTTGGGCCAACTGTTGCTGTTCCATTTTCCATGGTGACATCAGCAGCAACAATGCTGGCTTGTTCAGAAACCAGGGCCACCGTCCAGTTGCTCAGTGTGTCGTAGTAGCCTTTTCGCTGAAGCGCTGCTTCAGCCGTATCACAGCGTTCAATCTTCACCATGGCTGTCATCGTTCAATAGCTCCTAGTTGCAAAGCGCAGGGTTGTCTTCGATAGCCTTGGCCAGAGCGTCGACAGCGTCGACACCTTGAGCAAAACCCTCGAAATTGGCGAACGTGGTTTGGGCCTTCAGCAGAGACTGTACATCGGTGTCACTAATCGCCGCATCGACGATGGCGTCCCGCTTGGCTGCCTGTGTAGCGGAAAAGGCGGTGTTGTCATCGGCACCTATGCAGGCTTTTAAGGTCTGTCCCTGCGCCATGACAATGCGAGCTTGATCGGCACCCAGAGCTTCGGCGACCGCTGTGGCGTTCTGTGGTTCAAGCTGTCCCCCGCGTCCCTTGGCGAACATGAAGGCAGCACCGGGTTGGGTTACGGCGATATCACCTACCGCGAGGCGTTGGTACATCGAGGAATCGAACGAGAAGATGCCGTTGTATCGTAGTTCCATCAGTACGTTCGGCGCGTTCTTGGCAGAGGCTCCGGGTGGACAATCCCAAGTGTTGTCGTCTTTTCTTACGCACTTTCCGTGGTCGGTGGGTACAAAAGCCACTTCGCTCCGAACATAACCGAACTCGCCAACCGGTGTTTGTGTTGTTGGACTTTGCTCGAGTTTGACACCTATCACGGTGCTAGACGTGGCCAGAAGATAGCCTTCTGCGGTTTCGCAACCTGCCAGTAGTGTGGCGGCCCCGGTAAGGCTAAGGACTATTCGAAATGACATCTTGTTCTCTCCCCAAGGACAAACTCTCATGATCTTCAGTACACGGTTTAAATGTCGCCACCTCGAGCTGCGAAACCCAGTTGTAGGAAATATCCAGGTGCCCATCGGCGCACTGTGCATCGGCATAGATGGCTGATGCGCTACCCACCCCAACAACAAGGCTGGGGTGTGGACCTTGCGCATAGGCTGCTCCCGCCACATTCATGCGGTACGCACCAAGTTGGGATTCGCCCTCTGTGCTTGATACCTGCACCCGGCCAAAGCCGAACACGTAGATACTTTTGCTACCGCTGTCCGAACGGTCGATGCCTATCGCGCAACCGCCCAGCAAAGCACAAACAACCAAGAGACCCGTACGCCCCACATCTTCACCCTATGCTTGTATCGCAAGTAACACAACGGTGGGTTGATAAAAGGATTTATTGCAGTTGGGTTATTTCGCCCGTTCGTATGTTGGGACTGAGCACAGACTTGCACCAATAAATTGTTTTATGCTTTCAAATACACCAAAAGCTTTTCGTGCCTCTCTACAAGTCTCGCTCAGCGACAGTGCCTTCCAGCTCAGCCGAGCAGAGACAATGATGATTTTGGGGCGGTCTTGGGGGCGAGTGTCGCACAAGCTCATATCTATCTTTCGCACGCAGCACACGATGCTCTCGCTCATCGCTAGCAATCATCCGTATTGCTTCCATCGCATGTGGCCTTCTTTGAGGCAGCATGTCTTGAACGCTCAGTCAGGAAACATATTGGCACGGATCGCCCGCAGCCGATTTTTGCGGGCGGGCTCTTTATTCGCCAGCGCGAATGAGGCGGCGACAACGCTCGACATTGCTCCCGCTGGAAATGCCTTACGACGCTGAATGCTCGAAAGAAGAGAAGTCCGCCCAGGTCTCTGATGCATCTTGCGCGCTTCAGCTTGTCGACAAACACTTTGCCAACCAGTACCATTATCTCAGCCTATAGCGCACTGCTCGTCGTCGTGTACGTCCCGTCTTCGTTTTTGACGGTGTTGGACTGCGGTTTGCTTGGGATTTTCCAGAGCTCGACTTTGACCGCTTTGGCAAAGTATTCGCGGTCGGCGGCTTTGGTGTCCTTCCATAGGGTCACATGGCCAGTGGCGTTTTTCCATTCGGGCACGTCGAAGATGATGATCCCCCGGCGCATCATAAAATCGAGCCGAACCTGTGTACTGCCGGCTTCTGAGGGCTTGGCGACATCGGGTTTGCCCAGCTCTCGCATGAGATAGTTCCGCAACTCACGAACACGGAACATGTACCATTTCTTATCAGCGCCGCCGACCGAAAAGGTCTTCATCAATTTGTGGCGATATTTTGAGGGAACGGGCCAGCCCGCATAGTTGAGGGCGCGTGACATGCGCACCGCGCACATGTTCTCAAAGTCGTTGAGCTTCACATAGCCGCCGACCAGGGTGTTGATCTCGGCCACTGTTCCGCCAGGATTTTCTGTCCCCTGATCAGCGCGCTCGCTGAACGGGTAGTGCTTCCAAAGCTCGTTGAAATCGAGACTGTTCCTATCCATAGCCCTGTCCCCTCTGGGTCAGGGTATCGCGCGGACGCCCCCGCGAGCAAGAATCGAAAGCAGGCGGGACGCCTAGACCGATTTGAGCCGCTTCGCGATCCTGTCGAGGTCTTGGTTCGCCATCACGCTGTCGATCTCGACGTCGAGCAGCACAATGAGCGCCTCCAGCGCAGCGTAGCGGCGGATGTCGTCGGTTTCGTTGGAGCCCGCATAATACATCAGGCCGCCATAGTAATAGAGGCTGGCCGCCGCCTGGCTGCGGTGAACCCCTTGGGTGCCCATGATCTTCTTATAGCCGTATTTCGTTGTACGGATGAGCATATCGATCGGCGTGACGACGGAGGTGAGGCTCGCTCCGCCCACGGCGCCGCCGACGACCGTGCCGCCCACGGGGATCACTGAGCCCACCGTCGCGCCAGTCGCCGTGCCGACGACCTGAAGCCCGGTTTTCACCGTCGCCTTCACGGCGCGCCGCGCCGACTTCGTCCCCTTCTTGCCCATGGCGTAGAGAATCGCCTTTTTGACGTCGTTGAGCTCGATCTCGGACCCGTCATATTCCTCGTCGCTGGCCTGGAAATAGGCCTGGGCGATCTCGTCAAGAAGACCCACTTTGATGGCCGCTTTTGCCGACGAGGCGGCGTCGCTCGCGCCTATCCAGAGCTGGCTGGCTGCCATTTTCGCGAAGTTCATCGGAAGGTACGTGGTGTGAATATCTCTTCCGAGCACGCGGAACTTCGACATAATTATCTGCCTCTTTGGTGACGCCCTAGAGGGGAAGTGTACCCTGAATTTCGCCCGATTTGAAGGGAGAGGGGCAACCGGCATCGGGCCCCGTGGGCGGATCAACTTATCCCCGCCGTGTCAAGAGGCCTGATACTCTCATCGAGGACGAGTGAAAGGACCGCCCCGATGACGGATTTTGCCAATCATGAGCCTGGTCTCGAAAGCCCGCCTTCGCGGGGCTTGTCGGTCACACCGGATGACGCCAATGACCTGTCCTTCCCCATCCGAGGGCTGATGGTGGCTGGCGCAGGCGATGTCCGTGTGGTGACCATCAAGGGCGACACGGTAACTTTGCCGGCACTGCAACCGGGGATGCAATACGCGATCCTCGCCACACGCGTTTTGGCGACGGGGACAACGGCGACGGGCATTGTCGGTTTTGCGTGAGCGGGACTAGCTAAAGTCCTCCTCGACCTTGAATTCAAAGCGGCCTTCCTCAGCCCAGGCGAAGAGGAGCCCGATAAGCTCGGTCTGCGCGGTTTCGCCCTCGGTCTTCGAGATCTTACGCATCTCGTCGATCCGTTCACGAATTTGCTCGGCCAGACGCTGGGAAATGCTGCCAAGGAGGAAGTCAGCAGCCTCCTGCTGATGTTCGAGGCCGTGTTTGAGTGACCGGTCCAGAACATCCTGGGGAGCTTCGCGGAAGATCGTTGGCACAAAGGTCTTGGGCAGGCGCTCATGCAGCAAGCCAAAGCGCATGAGGCGCTCCTCGACGCGTTTCGTCTCCTCCGGTAGCTCGGCGCGCAAGGGTTCAAGGATCGCATCCTGCTGGGCGGCAGGCAGACAGTTGAAGATCTCGGCAAGCTGTTCTGACGGATCCCCCTCGGGCTCGGTCGCGACCGAGAGCCGGCCCTCGGCATTGCGGCGGAGGGATTCAGCGATGGCTTCATAGGTGCGCGGCGCGGGTTGGCGTCCGCCCATCACCTGCTTGACCACCATGACAGCGGTATCCTGCTCCAATTGTCCGAGAACGGCGCTACCGCTTTTGCGGTCGAGTCGTTGGATGACCGCTGCGATCACCGCGGGGCGCTCACCCCCGATCAGCGCTGCGAGCTGGGTCGGATCAAGCGCGCGGACATACTCCCAAACCGCGTCAGCATCCGCCCCTTCGTCGATCGAGCCGCTTTGCATCAGCTCGGGCGGCGCTTCCATCATTTCGAACGTCTGCGGAGCAAGCGCTTCGGCCAGGCGCTCAGCCCGCCGGGCGCCGCCAGCGACCACGGGCACCTCGTCCTGCACGGCGGAGACGAAGGACGCGATTGTCTCGAGGAGGGCTCGTTTGTCGACCACCCGCAGGCTTTCAAAGGCTTCAATCGCCCGCTCTGCCGCGCCATCGTCGAACCCTTCGGCCAAGGACCGCGCATTGTCCGGGTCCAGAAGAGAGAGGATCACCGCGGCGCGCTGTGCGGCCGTGAGCCTGGGAACATCGACCTCTTGGCTTTCTTCTGGGGCAGGTTGGACGAGCGCGGCGTCACTCACGGCGTGTATCCTCTCAATAGGGCTTCAACGATTTTGACCCATCCGTCCGCGAGGACGAAAAAGGCGAGCTTGAAAGGGAGTGAGACCACCGCAGGCGGCACCATCATCATGCCCATGGCCATGAGGACGGAGGCGACGACCAGGTCGATCACAAGAAAGGGGAGAAAGATCGCAAAACCGATTTGAAACGCGCGGGTAATCTCTGACAGCATAAAGCTCGGTATAAGGATCGAAATATCTGCCGTGGCGGTATCGAGCACGGGACGATCAATGGCGTCACCGAGGCGGTACAGCGTCTCCTGATTAACCCGGCCCACCATAAAGTCGCGGAAAGGACCAAGCGCATCGGCCATGCCTTGGATCTCGGTGACATCACCGTCGATCAGCGGCTTGATACCCATCGTCCAGGCTTCGCTAAAGACCGGCTCCATGATGAAATAGGTGAGAAAGAGCGCAAGGCTCGTCAGCATCATTGCTGGCGGCGCGGTTTGCAGACCAAGCGCCTGGCGCAGGAAGGAGAAAATGATGGTGATAAAGGGAAAGCACGTCACCATCATCAAAATGCCTGGCGCGATGCTCAGTACAGTGACGAGAGCGACACTGGGGAGGATCACCTGCCGAAGCGAACGCGTGTCCTCAAGAAAGGTCTCGACCTCTGGCGCGATCTCACCGTCCCCGTCCTGTGCCGCGGCGCTCGCGGGCCAGAGGGCAATGAGCAGCGCGAGGAGGAGCGGCAGCTTCGTCATCCGGTGACGCTACCCACAATCTCGGTGAGCCGCAGGGCCAGGCCCTCGCCGTCATCGGTTTCTTCGAGTTCACCGCGCGCGATGACGTGGCCATTGGCGCAGAGCTCAAGCGGTCTGTCAGCGCTCTCACGCAAGGTGACGAGCGAGCCGGCGTTCAGCGCGCCGAGCTCCTTCAGCGTCAAAAGGCTGGTCCCGATACGGACGGACAGTTCAACCGTCAGGCCGGAGATCGCCGGGGGCAGGTTCATTTCGGGGACTTTGACGGTGGTGCTCATGCGGCTTCTTCCTCCAACCATGCATTGAGAAGGGCGGCTGCGGCGTCAGGGCGTTCTGTGCTGGCGTCGCGCAGCAAGGCGACAGGGTCTTGGCTGGCAAGCTCTGCGGTTGCGAATTCACCGTCTGCGACCAGCAGTGCCTCGGCGGCGGCCGCATCCCCGCCTGACGTCAGAACAGGTTTCACGACCATCAGTCCAAAGAGGAGGAGCGTCACGGCGAGCACCCCGAGCTCAGCGAAGCGCATCAAGGGTAGGTTCGCCATAAGACCTGCGCCGTCGTTGGGCAGCTCCGTAAACGTCCGATCGAAAGGCATGGAGCGGATGGTCACGACATCACCGCGCGCCGGGTTCACGCCCGCGGCGGCTTCGACCAACAGCCTGAGATCTTCGATCTCTTCCGGAGCGGTCTCGATCGGTAGACCCTCCTCATCGAGTTTTTGGTCGAGCAACACGGCGATGGTCATCCGCTCAACACTGCCTGGCAAGAGTTCAATGCGCCGGTCGGTGGTGGTCACGGCGAAGTTCACCTCTTCGCGGGTTGTGCTGCTTTCGGACGATTCATCCGCGCCATTCGCCTCGCCATCGGGCAGGTCGGACGCGATGGTCACTGCACGGTTGCTACCACGTTCGGTAGACTGATCAGCTTCGGTGGTGCGCGATAGAACGACCTGTGAGTTGGGATCGACGGCGTGTTCGGCGATCTCTTCGCGGCGACGGCCAAGCTCCATCGAGACATTGACGCGGGCATTGCCCATCCCGACCCGCGCTTCGACGAGCCGCAATATGTCGGCTTCGAGCGCTTGCGCGCGGGCGTCTTCGTCGACGCTCGGCGCACCCATCGCACCGCTTTCAGCGGTCAGAAGGCCGCGCGCTGTGTCGATCACGGCGACGTCTTCAGAGTTGAGATTGGGGACCGCAAGAGCGGTCAGGAAACGGACAGCTTTGACTTGTGAGGCGTCGAGGCCCGCGGGCGCTGTCACTGTTACCGATGCTGTACGCTTTTCGTCGGACCGAACGAAGGCCGTGCGTTGTCCCGTGCCGATATGGACTCGCGCGGCTCTGATACCGGGAATGGTCATCAGGGTCCGGGAGAGTTCCCCTTCTTTTGCCCGCCAATAGGTGACCGAGAACATCTCAGAAGTGGTCGAGAAGCCGTCGAGCCGATCGAGAAGCTCATAGCCTTCCGTGCTCGGCGTTGGCAGGCTTTGCCCTGCAAGCACCATGCGAAGCTGATCGCGACTGTGCTGCGGCACATAGATGCTGCTGCCACGGACCTCAAAGAGCACCCCCTCTTGGTCCAGAGCCGTGACCACCTCGCCCGCCGCTGTCGGATCAAGACCTGCGTAGAGCAGGGCCATCCGCGGGGTTGTCGCCATACGGATCATCGTGACCATGATCAGTGCGACAACGGCCAGTCCGATTGCCCCGGTGATCTGCTGACGCACGCTCAAAGCCTGCAGCATGTCTAGGTAACGCTTCATACCCTCGTCTTCCTCAACCACAGGTGGTTATTGGGAAGGAAGGCTTAACAGAGTGTTTACTTATGGTTGAGATACCTGGGCCATGGGATACCAGAGGTGGTTATGGCCGAGGTCGACGAAGAGACAAACACCGAAGAAGACGCCGGCTCCAGTGGGGGCGGGCTGAAGCTCATTCTGGCGGGTGTTGGCGCAGCGGTTGTGCTCGGCGGCGGTGCAGCGGGCTGGTTCACCGGGGTCATACCTGGCCTTCTCGGCATGGACACCGACACAGAGATGACCGCTGAAAGCGAAGAGGCCGCCAAGACCAAAGGTAAAAAAGGCAAGAAGGGCGACGAGGATGAGGCGACGACGATCGTCGCGCTTGAGCCCATTATCATTTCTCTCCCGGCGCCCAACCAGATCCGACGCAAGCTGCCCCGCCTCAACGTGGTGATCGCGCTTGAGGTGACGGATGCTGAGTACACCGAGGAACAGCGGCCGCAGCTCCGCAATGATCTCATCTCGACCATCCGGCTCATCGATGCGCAGACCCTGAACTCGCCAGGCGGCCTCGATGCACTCCGGACCACGGTGGAGGAGTCGGCGGGGGAGGTTCTTGGCACCTCTCTCAAGCAAGTTCTGATTACCGAGTTTATCCTGCTTTGAGGCGCTGATGTTTGAATTTCTCCCCCTCTACGCTGACGCCCTCTTGTTCATGACGTCGCTTGGCGCGCTGCTTTACTGCGCGCAGCTGCAGGCCCGCCTCAAAGGCTTGCAGCAGATCGACAAGGGGGTGGCGAAATCGATCCAGGAGCTCAGCAAAGCCACGGCCCAATCGATGCAGGCCTCGGATGATATTCGTGAACAGATCAAAATAGCCATCGAAGAGCTCGACGAACGTCACGGTCTTTTGAAGTCGCGGCGGCAGGAGGTCGAAGATCTTCTTGATACGGTCGATGGACAGATCGGCCTGCAGGTCAAAAAATGTCATGAGGCGCGGCAACTGACCGAGCGTGCGCTAACCCCGCTGGTTTATAAGGCGGAGGTTGAAATCCAAGCGCTGACGCGGGCCCTTGAGGTGTCGAGCCGCTTGGCCGGAATCCAGTCGAACTTGCAGATCGATGATGATGTCGCGACTGCCGCTGCCCAGGTGGCGTCAGCGCCTGACGATGACCGTAACCTCAACCCGTTCTTGAGGGCGGTCGGTGAGTAAGCAGCGATCTCCCGTCCTCCGTCTACTGATCGGCGGCTTCGCCATAGGGGCCTTGGGACATGCGCAAGGGCCTGTCGCGATGGCGGCTGAGCTTCTTGCTGGCGGGCCAGGCGCTACAACAGAACCGACACAGCCGAGTGTTCAGCAGATGTCGGCACTGGCACCCGAAATCGCTGGCCTCCAAGAGATGGCCGACAGTCCGGCGGTCGGGAATGCGAGGGATGAAACGGCCCTCGTGGCAACACCGGCACGCGCTGCCTCCATCGATCTTGGATCGGAGCAATCGATCGACCATTTGCGGATGCTCGTCACAGCGATGGAGCCGCAGCAAGCGGCGGCCATTCTAGAAGCCATCCCGCTCGAAGATGCGGCAAGGGTGCTGACCGGTCTGCCCGTCAGCTCGGCTGTTGCGATGCTGACGGCGATGTCGGCCGAGGGGTCCGCCGAACTCACTGAGGAGCTGGCGAAGGCCCCGTCGTGAGCTAGCCTTGCAGCGCGGCTTCTCCGTCAAGAATGGCGCTCGCAGCGTTGACAACGGACGCGATCCGCACAGAGGTTTGGATTTGCTCCGTGGTCACGCCTGCTTTTCGGACGATCGCCTCATGGGCGTCGACGCACATGAAACAGCCATTGATCGATGAGACGGCGAGCGACCAGAGCTCGAAATCGGTTTTATCGACACCCGGATTACCGATCACGGTCATGCGGAGCTTGGCGGGCAGCGTTTTGTAGACGTTGTTCCCGGCTTCGTGACCGAAGCGGTAGTAGATGTTGTTCATCGCCATGATACCCGCTGCCGCTTTCGCGGCGGTCATCGCTTCGGGTGAAAGCTTGGTCTCGGCCTCCGCCGCGATGGCGCGGATCACGTCCGGGTTCCGGCCCGCAAGGGCGCAGGAGAGGAACGTGCCCCACTTCTTCTGGTCATCGAGCGTGTCCTCGCCAGCGAGGTTCCCGAGGTTGAGTTTGGTGTCTTTGGCATAGTCTGGGAGCTGCGCGCGGAGAGCTTCGAGCGACATGACCGTCTCCTTAGGTGGTTTTAGAGGAATGGAGTGGGCGCGCGGCCTGCCCGTTGGCAGGGGGAGGAGGACAGGGCGCGCGCCGCACCGGACTCGGTTCGCTGCAGGGAAGGCAGGTGCGAACCGATGCAATCGTTAGAGCGTGTCACCACCCAAGGGGCGGTTGCATGGGCACAGCTCGTCGGTCTGTAGTGCATCAAGAACACGCAGCGTGTCTTGGGGGTTTCTGCCAACATTCAGGTTATTCACGTAAACGTGTTGGATGACACCGTGCGGATCGACGACAAAGGTGGCGCGAAGGGCGACACCTTCTTCGGAACGAATGCCCAGGCCATCGACCAGCGACCCGGTCGTGTCAGCGAATTGCCACGCCGGATGCTCGGCCAGATCAGGGTGATCACGGCGCCATGCCAGCTTACAGAACTCGTTGTCGGTGGAGCCGCCAAGAACGACAGCGTCGCGGTCAGCGAACTCAGCTGCTAGGCGGCCAAATTCAGCGATTTCGGTGGGACACACGAAGGTGAAGTCCTTCGGATAGAAGTAGATGACCTTCCACTTCCCCTCGAAGCTGTCCTGTGTGAGATCTTCGAACGCGCTCTCGCCGTTCTCTTCGTGCTGCATGAATTTCGGCTTCACACCGACAACTTTGAAATCGGGAATACGATCACCGACACCGAGCATAGGAATCTCCATGAATGAACTGTCTCGTGAGGCTCGTGCCTCGAGGAGACAGATGGTCCGATCGGACGCAAGAGGCAAATTGATATTGCCGCAGCCGATCATCGGATTTATCGATGAAATATGCAGCACCTACCGACCCTCCGCCAGCTCCAGTTTTTTGATGCGCTTGTGCGGCTTCAATCCTTCAGCCGCGCAGCCGAGACGTGCCACGTCTCGCAGTCGACGCTCTCCTCAGGCATTAAGGAGCTTGAGACGATCCTTGAGGCGAGCCTGGTGGACCGGTCGGCCAAGGGCTTCGCGCTGACGCCTGCTGGTGCGGAGGTTGCTCGGCGGACTGAGAATGTTCTCGCCGATGCCAGGGATCTCGTGCGCGCGGCGTCCGAGTCATTGCCGCTCTTTGATGGGACCTATCAGCTGGGGCTGATCCCGACGATCGGGCCCTTTTTGTTGCCCCAGGCGATGCCGCTGATTGCGGGGAGTTTTCCTGATTTGCGGCTGTATCTACGTGAGGACCTGACGGCCAATCTCGTCAATCTGCTGCGGGCGGATCAAATCGATATGGCTGTCTTGGCTTTGCCGATTGAGCATGAAGGGCTTGATACGGTGATCTTCGGCGAGGATCCCTTCGACCTTGTCTGCAGCAAGGATCATCCGCTGGCGGAGCGGGAGGAGGTGCAGACTGAGGAGCTGCTGCACGAACCGCTGATGCTGCTCGAGGATGGTCACTGTATGCGCGACCATGCGCTTTCGGCCTGCCGCCTGCCGAGCGGGAACAGCGGAACGGCCTTTGCGGCCACGAGCCTTTTCACCCTGGTGCAGATGGTGCGGTCTGGCCTCGGGGTCACCTTGCTGCCGCGCATCGCCATCAATGCCGGGCTGGCCGAAGGCCTTGCGGTGGTTCCCCTCCGCGACCCTGATGGTTCAGTTCCTGCAAGGGATTTGGGGTTAGCGTGGCGGCGCTCGTCACGCCGCGCGGACGAGGCCAAGACGTTGCTGCCGGTGCTGAGTGAGGCGGTGCCCTATGACCACGCCACCTGATCGTCACGTTGAGACCCTGTTCGGCATTCCCTTCGATCAGCTGGACGGTGCTGGGGTGGCTGCGCGGATTGGCGATGCCGCGCGAACCCGTAGGCCGCTTTGGCTCTCAACCGCCAATCTTGACTGGGTGATGACCGCCAAGCGAAGCGCGTCTTTTCATAACATGCTCTGCCGCTCTGATCTTGTCACCTGTGACGGCATGCCGGTGATGGCGCTGGCGACCATCCGTGGACGTCCTTTCAAGGCGCGAGTGACCGGTGTCGAGATCTTCCGGCGGTTGCGCGCGGGGGAGGCGGGGCCTCTGCGCATCGGCTTCTTCGGCGCTGAAGGCGATGAGTCTGAACGTGCGAGCAGGGCCCTCAACGATGATCCGTCCACGCCCCTGGTTGGTGCTGGCGGCTACAACCCTGGTCACGGGTCTGCGGAGGCCTTGAGCGCGCCTGAGCATCTCGAGGCGGTGCGCGCGATGAACGCCGATTTCCTCGTGATCGCGCTGACGGCCGTCAAGGGCCAAGAATGGATCGCGGCCAACCATGAGCGACTCGGCATTCCGGTGGTGGCGCATCTGGGTGCGGTGATCAGGCAGGTCGCAGGTGACACCGAAGAGGCGCCGTCGCTCATGGCACGGATGGGTCTTGAGTGGGTTTATCGCGCCATCAACGAACCCAGGCTGCGCTCTCGCTATGCACAGAACTTCGTTGCCCTGCCAGGGCTTGTGCTTTCGGCCCTACGGGAGCGTGCGGACGGCTAGGCCGGGGCGCTCGCGGCCTTATGCGGCATGACCTCCAGCGGGCCGACCTCGCCATTGTCGGAGAGCAGGATCGCCAAGGGCTGGGTCGCGCGGAACTGGGCCAAGACGATCATGATCGCAACGGTCATTGGCACACAGAGGAGCATGCCGGCGATGCCCCAAAGTGCGCCCCAGCTGGCGAGGCTCAAAAGGATAATCAATGGCGATAAGTTGAGCGAGCTGCCCATCAGCCGCGGCTCGATGACCGAGCCGACGGCCTGCTGAGCGCCGGTCAGAAGCGCGAGGGTTACGAAGAAGAGGCCAAACCCGCCCTCGGGCTGGACCAACGACAGCGCCGTCGGCAGCATCACACCGATGATCGACCCAATAATCGGGATATAATTCAGCCCAAAGATTAAGAGCGCCCAAAAGCCAGCGAAATCGATCCCCAGCGCCACCATCAAGGCCCACGAAATCGCTGCGACGAGTAAGCTCGTGAACGTCTTCACCGAGATGTACTGCCGCACGAGATGAGCGATGTCGTCGATCACGCCGTCCACGACATCCCCGGCGCCGCGTAGGTCAGCGATGCGCGCCACCTTTTTCATGAACCGGCCGCGCTCAACCAGCATAAAGGCCGTATAGAGAATGACCGTCACCAAGCTACCGATCAGGCCGCTGGCGATCCCCGCGATGTTCCCCAGCGTGCTTTGGACGATGCTGATCGCGTTGCTCTGCAGGTTTTCGAAGGAGCTTTGCAGATCGTCGCCGAGATAGGGCAGGTCCAGTGCATAGGATGAGAGGCCGCTGCCGATCTCCCGCAGGCGTTCATTATAGCCCGGTGCGGCATCCACAACGCTGCCGATATTGTTGCGGATGATCGCTGCCAGGACGAACAGTACAAAGACGATCACACCGAAGGCAAGGGTGAAATGCACGCTCTCTGGCAACAACCGACCAATGCCGGGCAGCTTGCCGATCTGCCGTTTCACCGAGATGATCAGGAAGGAGAGAAACGCCGATATCACCAGCGGGATGAGCACTGGCTGGCCAATCCACAACACGAAACCGGCCAGAACGAAGATCCCTGCGCCATAGAAGAGGGCGCCGAGGGACTGGCTGGCGGCGCGCCGCGTGGCTGGAGCGGGACTGGACACGCCAAGCGCATAGGCGAAGTCGCCCGCTCAGCGCAATCTGTTAGGGCTCGACGTCGGCCACCGTGACCGGCTTGGGCGGGTATTTGCGCTGCATCGCGCCCACGACCAGGACGAGGGCCCCTGCGGGGACAGCGAAACTCGCGGTGATGAGGAAGAACGGCACCCAATCGACGCTGTCCGCAAGCACGCCGGAAAAACCCGCGAGAAACTTGTTCAGGAACGCATAAAGCGAGCTGAAAAGCGCGTATTGGGTTGCGGCATAGGCGGGGTCCACGAGGCTTGAGAGATAGGCGATGAAGACGGTGGTGACGAAACCTCCGGCAACGTTGTCCGCACAAATCGCAAAAGCGAGAAACAGAGGATCATCGCCTGATGCGGCGTGCGCGAACCATGCATAGGCCCCGTTGGTGAGAAGGGTCAGCATCGCGCCGAGGACCAGACTGCGCATAATCCCGAAGGCTTGCGCCGCTGCACCACCTAAGAACAGGCCGACAATGACAGCGATCACGCCTGGTCCTGACTGGATCGCTCCCACGGTCGCGGGCGCATAGCCAAGCTCAGCATAAAGAGGGCTTGCCATCACCCCCATGGTGAAATCGGAGAGCCGGTAGATCAGCACAAGGCCCAGGATGGGGATGAGCACCACGCCAAACCGATCGGCGACTTGAACAAATGGCTCAACAAACATGGTGCGTATACGTGTCAGGAGAGGGTCGGTGTCCTTGATCAGCGAACCTGCGGGCCTTGGTGGTTCTTTGACGAACAGCACCAGGGCGCCGGTGATCGCCATGGCCACCGCCATAAAGGCGAAGCTAATGTTCCAATTGGCAAAATCAGCGACAACGAAGCCAAGGCCAGAGAAAATTAACGCCCCCCGGTACCCCAAGGAATAGGCGGCGGCCATGTTGGCCTGCGCCTCGCTTGGCGCTGACTCGATGCGCCAAGCGTCGATTGAGACATCCAGTGTCGCGCCCGAGAAGGCCAAAACGATGGCGCCAAGCGTGACGGGCAGGAGGCTGACCGATGGCGTCGCCGTCGCTATCGTCAACAGCCCCAGCACCGTGCCGGCAATCGAGACGATCATCCACGATCGCCGATGTCCAAGAAGCGCGCCCAAGGCGGGGACACGGACCTTATCGATAATAGGTGCCCAGACAAATTTGAACGAATAGGCGAGCCCGACCCAATAGAAAAATCCGATGGTGGAACGCTCGATCCCCTCAAGCCGCAGCCAGAACGATGTCTTCTGATAGACGAGGTAGAGCGGCAGGCCGGACGCAAAACCCAAAAGCAGCATGCCCGCCATTTCCGGCTTGCGGTAGGGATCAAGGGTGCGGCGCCACCACGGAAGACTGGGGGCTGTGTCAACGACGGGTTGGTCGTGGCTCGTCTCGGACAATGTTTGTTCCTACGAAGGTCACCTGGCAGAGCTTGGCCAGCGTCGGACGCCGGGGCAAGTTTCTGCCATGTCACCTGTCAGAGGCTTCTGTCCTGTTAACGAGGTCCGCTGTGCAGGCGCGGAACGACGGCGCCTCATCGCCGTAAACAACGGGTCCCGTGGTGAGGCTTGTGACCTCCCCGCCAGCAGGCACAATGATGGCATAGGCGCGGCACTGGCTGAGGTCATAGCGCCGAAACTCGTTCTCCCCCTCTTGCCGCGTCAGGCCAGGCTCTCCCACCAAACGTTCAAGCTCATCAACGGGTTGGCCCAAGAAAAACGCGGCATCGGGTCCAGGCCGCGGTTTTTTGCGGGGTTTTGCCATCTCCCGGCCGATCAGGGCGCCCAAAGGATCCCGCTCGCCTTCGTCCGTCGCGCAGGCCGTCAAAACAGCCATAGACAGAAGGAGGGCGAAGCCGTTAACCCGCGGGCTTCGAAAGAAGGACACCACCATGGCTGAGATCCAAGTCGCTGCACTGGGCAACGCGATAGTCGATGTCATCGCTCAGGTCGACGATAGCTTTCCCGAAAAACACGGGATTGTGCGCGGCGGTATGATGCTGATCGACACGGCGCAGGCGGAAGAGATCACCGGGGCTTTTGCCGACACGGTGATGGTCGCCGGAGGGTCCGCGGGCAACACGGTTGCGTGCATTTCAAGCTTTGGTGGTCAGTCAAGGTTCATCGCCAAAGTCGCTGATGATGATCTTGGCACGGTTTATCGCGAGTCGATGTCGGCTCTGGGTGCGCTTTTTGAGACGCCATCCTATAACGAAGGTGTGCCGACCGGCCGGTCACTGATTTCTGTGACACCCGATGCGCAACGATCGATGGCCACCTTTTTGGGGGCGGCGGTCCATCTTTCTGCTGACGATATTCAAGAAGGCGAACTTGAAGGCGCGCAAGTCTGTTATATCGAAGGCTATCTCTTCGAAGGACCTCTCTCGCGCGGCGCCTGTATCGAGGCTGCAAGCCGCGCCAAGGGGAGTGGCCGTTTCACCGCGATGACCCTGGCCGACAGTGGCATGGTCGAACGCCAGCTTACGGAGCTCAAGCCTTTCTTGATTGAGCAAATCGACATGATCTTTGCCAATGACGACGAGGCCAAGATGCTCACGGGCGAAGACGATGTTGAGGCGGCCGCCAAGGCGATGCGCGACATCTCCACCTGGGGCGCGATCACGCTTGGTGAAAAGGGCTCGCTCGTTTTTGGGCCGCAAGGGGATCTGATCCACGTCGACGCGATCGCACCGACCGAGCTCGTGGACACAACCGGTGCCGGCGATGCCTATGCTGCGGGCTTTCTCTTCGGGTTTACAACGTGTGCACCGCTTGACGTGTGCGGAAAACTCGGCTCCCTCGCGGCCAGCGAGGTGATCAGCCATATGGGCGCGCGCCCGGAGACGAGCCTCAAGAAATTGGCGGCCGAACGCGGCCTCTTGGCCCACATAGGTTAGCCGCCCTTAGCCAGTGCTTTGAATTGTCGGGGAGACAGGCCCGTCCACTGCCTGAATGCGCGTCGGAACGCCCGTTCGTCTGAATACCCCATGTCGAGAGCCAGGTCAGAAAGAGGCGTTTCAGGGTTGCAGGTCAGTCGCTCGCGCGCAATCTTGGCCCGTTCGCTTTGCACCAAATCCTGAAGGCTTGCGCCGTGCCGCGCGGCATATCTTTGAGCGGTTCGCTCGCTCATATTGGCGCGCACAGCCGCAGCGTTGACGCTAAAGACACCTTCTGCGGCATTGTCGGCGATGGCGTCACGGACGCGTTGGAACGAAAGATCTTGTGCCGGATTTGCTATGTATTGAGCACGTTCGTTGGCTTCAGCGACCGCAACGGCAAAATAAAAGCTGTTGGCTGTCTTCAGAGGAATGTCCAAAATCTCTCGATCAAAAGTGAGTGTACTGTGTTCCTTAGGCTGATCGAACATTATATCCGTCTTGAAAAAATCGTTGTAGCTAGCGACTGGTCCACTCCAGCCATGCATGAAGTGTAAACTCTGTGGAATGACGACCTGTTCTGCCCAAGAGCACAGCATGCGCCACAAAAGCCCAATGGTGGCCTGGTTGGCATGACCGGCGAGCACCGAATCGGAGGGATGGCCCAGCGACAAGCAAGCGTGGTTCATGCTTTCGTCAAGTTGAAAGTGGAGCCCTTCAGCCAAAACATCACTGTTCCGAGCAAAGAACTGGAAAGCCTCTCGCACGGTTTGAGCGTAGTCGATGCCGCCCACCAACTTGGTGAAGAAAGTCAGCGGCATCTGTTTTGCCATCTCAATCACGCCGGGCTCAGTGCTCTGCGAATGTTGATCGATCACGCGCCAGATTCCGTTGATGCACTTGATTGGAAGGTTGCTGACCTCACCCAGAAGGTCGAGGTAGGAGATGCCTAGCTCTTCCTCTATGGCACCAACCGGCACCCCGCGCCCGATCGCGTAGTTGGCCACAACGCTGATACTCTTGGCCGGAGCCTGCATCTCTGTGGGGTCGACCGGGTTTTGGGGCATACCCTTTTCCGCCGCTGCGTCGCCGCAATCATCGCCACCAGTGGCGGTCTGGCAAGGGACCTTGGGCGACTTGTCGAGTGCCCAGATTTGCGATGAACCCACCAATGGGCCCAACTGTTTGGCCGCGTCTGCTCCAGTGCATCGCGGCTGAAGAACTTGAGCCCCTCCCGAGCGTGTTCCCAACGGACAGAGACGACCCGTTCAGCGTGCGTTCTTTTCGTCGATACCGGACGTGCCCACGCGGGCTTTGAGTGTCTCTGCGACCTCGTCCCAGCCGATCCCGTTGGCTTCGAGGAGAACGCCGAGATGGTAGAGTATGTCGGCGGCTTCAGCGGCGAGCGCGTCCTTCTGTCCTAGTGCGCCAGCAAGGGCCGCTTCGACGCCTTCTTCGCCGAGTTTTTTGGCGATCCGTTCACGGCCTGCCGCCAGCAATTTGGCGGTATAAGACGTCTCCGGATCACCGTCGCGCTTGGATGTGATGGTCGCCTGCAACGCGTCGAGCGTCTCGCCAATCGTGCTCACCAGGTCCTCCTAACGGGGATGCCCGCCTCTGCCATCGCCTGTTTGGCTTCCGTGATCGTATAGGTGCCGAAGTGAAAGATGCTGGCTGCGAGCACCGCCGATGCGCCGCCCTCGGTCACCGCTTCGGCGAGATGCGAAAGCTCGCCTGCGCCGCCCGACGCGATGACGGGCAAGTTCACCGCACCCGTCACGGCCCGGAGCAGGTCGAGATCATAGCCCGTTTTGACGCCGTCGCGGTCCATGGATGTGAGAAGGATCTCACCAGCGCCGCGGCGCTCTGCTTCCTTGGCAAAGCCAACGGCGTCGATGCCGGTCTCGCGTCGGCCGCCATGGGTGAAAATCTCCCATCGTCCGTCCTCGACCTTTTTTGCGTCGATAGCCACGACCACGCATTGCGTGCCGACAGCGAGCGCCGCTTCGCCAAGGATGGCCGGGTCGCGTACCGCCGCGGAGTTGATCGCTATCTTATCGGCGCCTGCGCGGAGGAGGGCTTTCACGTCTTCCACGGCGCGTACGCCGCCGCCAACCGTCAGGGGGCAGAGCGCCTCGGTAGCGGTCTTGGTGACTGTCTCTAAGAAGGTGCCGCGGTTTTCGTGGCTGGCGGTGATGTCGAGGAAGCAAATCTCATCGGCTCCGGCTGCCGCATAGGCCGCGGCTGCCTCAACCGGATCGCCCGCGTCGCGGATATCGACAAAGTTGACGCCCTTGACGACGCGGCCTTGATCAACATCAAGGCAAGGGATGATCCGTGTCTTGAGGGTCATGGCGCGACAGCCTCGAACGCAGCGCTCGGCGTGACATGCCCCTCGTAGAGCGCTTTGCCAATGACCGAGCCCACCACGCCGTCGTTTTGGAGTGCCGCGAGATCGGCCAGGTCCTGGGGGCTCGAGACCCCGCCCGATGCGATCACCGGTATGCTGGTCGCTGTCGCAAGCGCTTTGGTGGCTTGAAGATTGGGGCCTTCGAGCGCACCGTCACGCTGAATATCCGTATACACGATTGCTGCGATATCGTCGTCTTCAAACTCTCGCGCCACCTCCTCGGCGGTGCGTTTGGACGCAGTCGCCCACCCGGAAATCGCCACATAGCCGTCTTTCGCGTCAAGCCCGAGCACCACCCGCCCAGGAAAGGCGCGGGCCGCGGCATGGGCAAAGTCGGGGTCCTTGACTGCAGCAGTCCCGAGAATGATCCGTGTCACGCCGAGTTTGAGCCAGCGCTCGGCCGTCTCAAGGTCGCGGATGCCGCCGCCAAGCTGCACCTCGGCGTCGGTTTCATAGAGGATTTTCTCCACCGCCTCGGCGTTGGCTGGCTTGCCCGAAAAGGCGCCATCGAGGTCGACGACGTGGAGTTTCTCAAACCCCGCATCGCGGAAAACCCACGCCTGTTGCGCGGGGTCGTCAGCATAAGTCGTCGCTTGGTTCATGTCGCCGCGAAGAAGGCGTACGGCTTTGCCCTCTTTGAGGTCGATCGCTGGCCAAAGCTGGAAGCTCATGGTGACCACCTCAGGAAATTGGCGAGAACCGCTTGTCCGTAAGGGCCGCTTTTCTCGGGGTGGAACTGACAGCCCGCGATATTGTCCCGTGCAACAGCGGCGGGGAAGCGCTCACCATAGAGTGCTTCCGCGATCACCGCATCAGGGTCGTCGGTGTCGAACACAAAGCTATGGACAAAATAGGCATCAAGGCCAGACGGCAGCAGCGGGTGATCCTGCCGCGCCTCCACCTCGTTCCAGCCCATATGGGGTAGGCGGAGGTCTTTCACTTCCAATGGCCGCACCGTGCCCGGAATAAGATCAAGGCCTTGGGTCTCGTCATGCTCCAGGCCGCGCGTCGCAAGAAGCTGCATGCCGACGCAGATACCAAGGAAGGGGCGTCCTCCGACGCGGACGGCCTCATGGATCGCCTCTTCCACGCCCGACCGGGCCCTTAGGCCCTCAGCGCAGCTTTTGAAGGCGCCGACGCCTGGAAGAACCAGCCGGTCGGCGGAGGCAATCGTCTCGGGGTCATCGGAGACCAAAAGCTCGATCGGCGCATCAGCGGCCCGTTCAAGGCCGCGGGCGGCGGAATGCAAATTCCCCGCGCCATAGTCGATGAGACACACACGCTGCATAGATCGCGGGCGTTAGCGCTTCTGTTCGCAAGCGCAAAGAAAAAGCGCGCCGGGCTTGGGCCCAGGCGCGCTTCCATCCGAAAAATCGGCAATAAGCCAGCTTACATGGCGCAAGCGGCGATGGCTTCGCCAACGACCGCTGGTGCAGCAGCAGCTTCTTCTGGCGATGTGATCGCGTCGAGAGCGGCAGCCAGCTCAGCGCTTTCGTCATATTTCTTGGCGAGGCAGCCGCAGTCAGCCGTGCCGCCATATTCAGCCTGATAGGCGTCGCAGCGTGCTTTGAAGTCTTCGTTCACAACGGTTGTTGCTGCGAGCAGAGATACGAGGATCGAAGCGATCATGTTGGTCGTCCCTTTTACTTTGGCGTTTTCCCACACTGCCACCCGGCAGCTCGGCGGAACCTAGCCATGGTTAACGGATTAGCAACAACAAAGCTCGCGAAGCGCTGTTGATGGCGATCACGAAACTGGGCGCTGACGCCAACAAAAAAGCGCGCCCAACGCTTGAGTGGGCGCGCTTCGGTGACGATCCGCCTTGAGTGGCGTGGCTTATGGCGTGCAGGCCGCGATCGCTTCGGCGACGATCGGGGTGGACGCTGCTTCTTCCGGTGCCGTCAGCGCTTCAAAGGCAGCAGCGAGTTCGGCGCTCTCGTCATATTTTTTAGCAAGGCAAGCGCAATCGGTCGTGCCGCCACTCTCCGCCATATAGGCCTCACAGCCCACTTTGAATTCTTCGTTGGCGAGACTTGCGGTTGCGAGCAGCGAGACGAGCATGGATGCGATCATGGTCCTGAGTTCCTTTGGTTGATTGTGTCCCCTAGGCCGCCCCGAATGCGAGACGACCGGGTGGCCGCTAGAGAGATCTCAACCCGCCGTCACGTGACTTTATTGAAAAACGGGAAATTAGGACCCGAGCGAGCCCTTGGTCGACGGCACCACGCCCGCTGTGCTGGGGCAATGCTCGCCCCCGTTTGCAGCGTTTTCTGCCAGCTTTTCGCGGGGGTGCATTGAGGCCTGGCTTTGCTGCACAACAGATGGTTGTTTGGGCACGAGGTTGTCGCGCGAGAAGTGAGTCCCATGTGTCTGTCCGTTTGCATCAGTGGCCATGGCGCGATGGAGTTGACGAGCCTCATCAGCGGAGCGTCCCGGCGAGACGCGAGTTACGGCTTTACCGTGCCCGAGGGTGTGGAGATCATATTTTATGCGCCCCTTGGGGTGCTGATCGAAAACGCCGCGGGCAACGCCATAGAAGCGGTGGCCAAAGGCGGCGGCGCTGCCTTTGATCCCTCCGGATTTTTCATCGCGGCAGAGGGCGGCAGCCGGGCAAAGGATCTGAGTGACTATCCCGTCGCTTTTCCAAGGACATGCGGGGCAGGTGCATTGGTACCAAACTTTGTGGTCCGGCGCCTTGGCGAAGGTTTGGTTGCGGATGGTCCGGGCGGCGCTGCTGCTGGTGCGCCAGCCGCTGCAGCTGCCGCGGCGGAGGGAGGCGGCGGCCAGGCCGCTCATGTTTATCAGCCTCCTGAGAAAGTACCGCAGCCACTGAACACGATTGTCGCCTTCCTCATGGATAAAGCGGCTGCCAACCAAAAGGCGGGCGGTGGATGTGCAACACTGCAGATCCACATCGCATTCTGTCTTCGGATGGATCGGCAGTACCGCAAAGCTTTTGATGTCGATGACGACGTCGCGGGTTTCCGGCTTTATAAGAAGTAACCAGCGCAGCGGCTCTACGAGCCAAGCGAGCCCTTGGTCGATGGCACCATGCCCGCAGCCCGGGGATCAAAGCTCACCGCCATCTTCAGCGCTTTCGCGAGCGCCTTGAAACAGCTCTCGGCGATGTGGTGGTTGTTGGTGCCGTAGAGGTTCTCGACATGAAGGCACAGGCCAGCGTTCGTCGCGAAGGCGTGGAACCACTCTTTGAAAAGCTCGGTGTCCATCTCACCGATCTTGTCGCGGGAGAAATCAACCTTCCAGATCAGGTACGGCCGCATGGCAAAATCGAGCGCTGCACGGGTGAGCGTCTCATCCATCGGGATATAGGCGTGGCCAAACCGGTGGATGCCCTTGGCATCGCCCAAGGCTTCGGCGGCGGCGAGGCCCATGACGATGCCCACATCTTCGGTCGTGTGATGCATGTCGATATGGAGGTCGCCATCCGCGCGGACGGTGAGGTCGATGAGGCTGTGTTTCGCAAAACCCTCAAGCATGTGGTCGAAGAAACCGATGCCCGTTTGGATATCAGCCGCTCCCGTACCATCAAGGTTGAGCCGAACGGTGATTTCCGTCTCTTTGGTCTTGCGATGCCTTTCGGCTGTGCGAGGCGCTGCGCTCACCGGGAACTCCTTGTGCGAAGCCGGCGCGCTAGCAGAAAAACCTTGGCAAAAGCCACCCTTACTCGCGATCGGACCATGGGGCGTCGGCGACCAGCGTGCCGGATACCGACAGCTGGACCTTGTCTCGGACAAAGCCGGGATATTGCGACATGCCGAAAGCCGAGCGGCTGACCACGATCTCACCGTCAAAGCCGACGGCGTCCTGGGGGCAGCGTTGGACACCGTCGCAGGAGAGCTGGATGGCGAACTGGGCCGGCCGCGTGATATCGCGGATCGTAAGGGTGCCGTCGACCACGCCGGTACCTGTGTCTGTCCAATCGATCAGCGAGCCGGAGAAGATCGCTCGCGGATAGGCCTCGACGTCGAACCAAGCGCCGCTCTTGATGGCGTTGTCGTAGAACTCCGAGCCCGTCTCGACCGTCGCGACATCGACCGCGGTCAGCACTTTGATGTCCGGCGTGTTGGCGTCGAGCACCATGACGGCACCGTCAAAGCTCTCAAATGTGCCGGTGATCTTGGGGAAGGCGATCGGGCGAACAGAAAAGCCCACCTCGGCCTGGTCAGGTACCAAGACATAGGTCTGGGGCGGCAAACGCTTGAGTGAGTCCACCGTCAGCGACTGGGCATCGGGCACGGTGGCTGTGGTGCAAGCGGTCACCGCAAGAAAGAAAGCGGCCAAGAGGCGAGTGGTCGGGCGGGCAGGCATAAGAGCAGGTCCTTGCAGTCGGCAATCACGCACTTGGTCGGTAACACCCCAGCTCGCGGTTCATTCCATTCTCACCCTATTTTCTTGGCAGAGATGGTGCCGGTTACAAGCCATCGGGGAAGACCGGCGGTGTGCGGGGCGTGTCCTCACCGGGTTCGTCATCGCGATAGATGAAGCCTTTGCTGGCCAGAAGACGCTCGGTCTCCTCCCACATGGCCTTCGCCACCGCGTCGGGTTTTGCTGGCAGGGTCGGTGTCGCGGGTTTGCTCTTGTCCCAGTAAAACCCATTGTTCCACGCCGCTTCGTCGCTGATCGCGGCGGTCACGGTGGTGGCCGCGCCCTTGGCCGGAGAGATCTGCAGCGGCGTCGTCAGCTTGAACACCATCTGCCAGGCCCCAGGGAAATTCTCGGAGCGGCCGAAATCGGACTTCACAAAGCCCGGATGCACAGCGTGGGCCCTGATGCCTGACCGGCCATAGCGCCGGGCCAGCTCCCGGGCGTGAAGGAGGTTGCAAAGCTTGCTCTCAGCATAGGCGTCACGCGTCGTGCCGCGCTTGGCGGGGAGCAGGTCCTTGGGGTCAAACTTCCGCGCGAATTGATGCGCCATGGACGAGAGATTGATGATGCGTGCTTCGCCGTGGGTCTGCGCGGTCTCTTTCAGTTTTTGCATCAACACGGTCGTGAGCGCGAAGGTCCCCAGGTGGTTCGTGCCCATGACAAGCTCAAAGCCGTCCTTGGTCGTGCCCTCTTTGACAGAGCCGAGGCCCGCATTGTTGACGAGGACATCGATCCGCTCCTCAGAAGCGAGGCTCTCGGCCGCGAGTCGGATCGACGAGAGGTCCGCAAGATCAAGCACCTGAAGGACAAAGCGATTGCTTTTGGTCTCGTCTTGTAAGCGGCCAACGGCTTCGTGGCCTTTTTCGGGATCGCGGACAGCGACGATGACTTTGGCGCCGAGTTTCCCAAACGCCTTAGCTGTCTCATAGCCGATACCTGTGTTGGCACCGGTGACAATGAAGGTCTTTTGCTTATGAGCAAGCATTCCTTAAGACTAACCTGCGTCGCCATGAGCTCAAGGGCCATTTCTCTTGACCGTAACTTGCCAGACCAAGCCCAATCGTTGGTAGGGGATAATGCGTACCCGCTGGAATTTTGACCTCGTTCAAAGTTTCCGCTGGCTGCTGCGATTAACCCCTCGTCACAACAAGTACGGAGTGACCTATGCGATCCCTCGCTTTGCTCTCGGCGCTAGCCGTAAACATCATGACCATTCCTAGCGCCCTCGCTGAGGCCGGCGATGTGCTCGTCCGCCTACGTGCGATCACAGTGGCGCCAACCGAAAGCGCTGGCGGCGTGAACCCAACATTTCCCGGCGGCTCCGTCGAGGTCGACAACGCCTATACGGCCGAGATCGACTTCAGCTATTTCTTCACGGACCATATTGCCGCTGAACTGATTTTAGCGACGACCCGACACAACATCTCCGGTGACGGGGACCTCTCCGCGCTTGGCGATATCGCTGAGACTTGGGTGCTGCCGCCAACGGTGACCTTGCAATACCATCCGTATCCGGATGCCAAGATCAGTCCGTATGTCGGTGTTGGCCTTAACTGGACGATGTTTTATTCAGAGGACAGCACGTCCAATCTGAATGACGCCATCGGCACCACCAAGGTCAACCTTGATGGCTCGGTCGGCATCGCCTTCCAGCTGGGTGCGGACTATAAAATTGACGAGAAGTGGTTCGTCAACGTCGACGTCAAGTACATCGATATCGACACGACGGCCACGTTAAACACCGGCGGGCTGATCAACACGGTCGATGTGGATCTCGACCCCTTTGTCGCCGGTTTCGGGATCGGGCGGCGGTTCTAACGACCTCCTGATCCTACCGCCGTCTTTGCCAGGGCCTCAAGCCCCACCATCGTCCCCCCTGGCGAAGACGGCCTCCTCATTTGATCTTGGTCGCCTTTACGCAGCCGAAGAAAATCCCGCGGAACGTGATTTTCCTTTTTGAGAAACGCGGATGACGCGTCACACTTTCCCCCTGTGAACTGAGGGGATGAAGAATGCCAGTTCTTGCCATCGAGCCCATGGGCCATATCAACGGTACGGTTGGTATCTGCGGTTTCGTCTCTGCACTGATGGCCATCCATGACGCGGATGGTATTGCCGTCGATGCGCAAGGCGGTGTCTTTCAAGCGGCCACGCTTCCCAGGCGTTTGTTCCAAGAAATCCATCGGTGCCTTGGGGAAATGGTGGCCCAGAACAAGGTCGCTCTGATCAAGGACATTGAGGAGTTCACCCGCTCTTTTGGGGTGGAGTACAAGAAGTTCACCGTCGCGGAGTACCTGAACTCAGGCATCGACGACGTGACACCCGACATGCTGAAGATCCCGGCCATTGCCACCCGTCTCAGCATCGCGATGCCGCCCGAAGGCGTTCTCTTCTTCCTGCAGAACAAGATCGGGCTCGAGGGTGCACGGATCGTCGACGTGGGTGCGGACGCTCCGAAGTACATTGTCGGGGTCCGTGACGGAAAAAACGCGAACGCGACGGGTCGGCATCGTGGCCTTGTCCACTGGATGTATGTGTCTGGCGGCAAGGTCTATAGCTGGGGTAACAGCTACAATTCCCTGGCCGAGGCTGGCGACTTCGTTGAGGTGTGGCGCATCTGCGTCGGCGTGCACTGATCCCTTTCAAACCGGCCCATCGAGGATGGGGCCATCGGTGTCGCTGCCCCCTGGCGAAGACGGCATAAACCCCTCATGTGGGGCCTTCGCATAAAGGAGTGCTACCGATGACCACGATCTTAGCTGTCCGCCGCAATGGGTATATTGCTGTTGGGGGCGACGGCCAGGTCTCGATGGACAAGACCGTCTCCAAGAACGATGCGCGCAAGGTGCGCCGCCTTGCCGGGGGCAGGGTGATCGCGGGTTTCGCAGGCCGCACCGCCGATGCCTTCGCGCTGCTTGAGCGGCTCGAGGCTAAGCTTGAGCAATACCCCACGCAACTGACCCGCGCCTGTGTCGAGCTCGCCAAGGACTGGCGCACCGACCGCGCGTTGCGCCAGCTTGAGGCGCTGATGATCGTTGCTGACAAGGAGACGACGTTGATGCTGTCAGGCCTCGGCGACGTGATCGAGCCCGAAGCACTCGACGAAGGCGGGGTGATCGCGATCGGCTCGGGCGGGAACTACGCCCATGCGGCCGCGTTGGCGCTGTTGCAGAACACCGGCCTCAATGCCGAGGAGATCGTGCGGGAAGGTATGGCGATCGCCGCCAAGATCTGTGTGTTCACGAACGACCACCTGACGGTCGAGACGCTCGACAGCGCCCATTGATTAGCTGTCTGTGCTGAGCCGGGTGAGGACTTGTTCCTGGACGGATGGATCCAAGACAAGTTTAGGCGGTGTCTTCTCTTTACCGCCGGCGACGAAAATCCCCGTCTTGCCGCCGAGCGCATCGGGGTCGGCGGCATTGACGATCTTCAGGGCGTTTTTGTCAGCCTTCGCGAACAGAAGCGGCGCAAGCCAGCGGAGTACGGTGGGCATGCCGTCACCGCGCTGGATCATCGGTGTCATCGTTGCGCCCGGATCAATGGAACGGATCAGAATGTTGTCTGATTTGAGGTCCGCCGCCATGCCAGCCCCCATCACTGTCAGCGCCACCTTCGAGGTGGAATAAGCACCCATCAGTCCACCAATGGTCGGGGGATTGGGCAAGGTGGCAACGTCAAGCGACTTCGCTGCGTTGATCGCGCTTGATGACATCGTCACCACCATCGTGGGCGGCGCCCCATCGGCACGTTTGAGCAGCGGGCGGAGCGCCTGGGTGAGAACATAGGGCGCCAGGGTGTTGACCGCATAGTGGGACTCATAACCCTGGGTTGACATCACGCGGTCAGCCGTCAGCACACCGGAGATGTTGTAAAGGGCATCAATCGGCTCGGCCTTTTCAAGCAGAACCTTGGCTGCGTTGGCGATACTGTCCGTGTCCATCAGATCAGCGACGATGCTGGCGGCCTGCAGCCCAGGAAAGGTGTCCTTGAGCTCCTGCACCTGCGTGTCGGATTTCTCTGCCGATCTGTTGATCAGGGTGAGGGCCCAGCCCCTTTCGGCAAGAATGCGGGCAATCTCGGCGCCAATGCCGCCGGTGGAACCTGTGATGACTGCATGGGGCATAGAAACGCATCTCCAATGAACACCTAGCGCTACGGGTGGTCGGTGGATCAGCAAGGACTGGGAATGCCACATCGCAGTCCTTAAGTGTCCGGTCGTCGCCTCAGCTTTGCGCTGGCCTGGACACAGATCGGAGAGCGAGACCGGTGAGCATGCGCACCCGCATCGGCTATCTTGCGGCTGCCGCGGCGCTCTTTGCCGTGCTGGCGTTTATCGCCCTTCGCGTTGAGGGCGGGGTCATCCGGACCCATGGCGGCGATCTCTTGGTTGTCGTCTGGCTCTACCTCTTGGCGCGGGCGACTTTTTTTGCGTCACCATGGGTCATGGCGACCGGCGTCGTCGCTCTAGCTTTTTTGATTGAGCTAGGGCAGGGCGTTGCGCTGATTGAGCGGCTGGGGCTCGGCGGAGCCACGGCTGCAGAACTGGCGCTGGGGCGCCATTTCGATCCTTTGGATTTGCTTGCTTACGCCCTTGGCGGCGCGGCGGCCTACGGGGCTGACCGGTGCGTCCTTGGGCGGTCTTAACGGAGCTATTGATGAGTGATTTGACCCCCCGTGAGATTGTGTCCGAGCTTGATCGGTTCATCATTGGGCAGAAGGATGCCAAGCGCGCGGTCGCCGTCGCCCTTCGCAACCGTTGGCGTCGACGTCAGCTCGATGGTCAGCTCAAAGATGAAGTGACGCCCAAGAACATCCTGATGATTGGCCCCACGGGTGTCGGCAAGACAGAGATTTCTCGCCGCCTCGCCAAACTTGTCGGTGCGCCTTTCGTCAAAGTGGAAGCGACCAAGTTCACCGAGGTCGGCTATGTCGGTCGTGACGTTGATTCGATCGTTCGGGACCTGATGGAGGTTTCGCTGCAGCTGGTGCGGGAGCGGCGGCGGGAGGAGGTGCGCGCGCGGGCGCAGGACGCAGCTGAAAGCCGCGTGCTCGACGCGTTGGTCGGAGAGAACGCTGGCGATGCCACGCGGGAGAGCTTCCGGAAAAAACTGCGCGATGGGCTTCTTGATGACAAAGAGGTCGAGATCGACATCGCGGCCCAGCCCAACATGCCGAGCTTTGACATCCCCGGCATGCCCGGCGGCTCGGTCGGCATGATCAACCTCACCGATATGATGAAGGGTGCTTTTGGCGGGCAGACCGCGCGCAAGACGATGCTGGTGAAAGATGCCTACAAGCCGCTGATCGAAGAGGAGAGCGACAAGCTTCTCGACGATGAGAAGATCAACGCGGAAGCGCTTGAGGCGGTCGAGAATGACGGCATCGTCTTCCTTGATGAGATCGACAAGGTGGCAAAATCCTCTGAGCGCGGCTCGGGCGATGTCAGCCGCGAGGGCGTGCAGCGGGATCTCCTGCCGTTGATCGAGGGCTCGGTGGTGCCGACCAAGCATGGCTCGGTGAAGACTGACCACATCCTCTTCATTGCGTCAGGCGCTTTCCATTTGGCCAAGCCCTCTGACCTGTTGCCGGAGCTCCAGGGCCGTTTACCGATCCGGGTCGAGCTCAGCTCGCTCACCCGCGACGACTTCCGGGCGATCCTCACCGACACCGAAGCCAGCCTTTTGCGCCAATATGAGGCGCTGATCGGGGCTGAGGGCGTAACCCTGGAGTTCACCGAAGACGGGATCGATGCCCTCGCTGACATGGCGGCGCGGGTGAATGAGCGGGTTGAGAACATTGGGGCCCGGCGTCTCTCGACAATCCTCGAGCGGGTTTTGGAGGAGATCAGCTTTGCAGCGCCTGATCGCTCCGGCGATGTGATCGCTATCGACCGGGCTTATGTGGAAGAGGCGCTTGAAGGTCTCGCCGGCGATCAAGACCTCTCCAAATTCATCCTCTGAATTCCGCCTGGCGCAAATCCCTCAGGCGCGTTAACTTGAACAAAGTTGGAGGGCCGCGCGGTGGGAAATCAGTTCGTCGCATACTTGGATGAGCACCACGGCCTTGGCGCGTGGGTGGCTGAAAACATTGCTGTCGACGTGTTCGAGAACGAGGCCGCTCGGGTGGATCGCGCGCAGGCGAAAGCGGCTTCCGACGCTGAAGGCCGCAAGGTTGCGACGGCCGAGCACTCCATGGCGCTCAAAGGCCCGTCATCCCGGACCCGCCGAGGCTTTGGGCAAAAAGCCGAGGCGGCGGCACCCACCCCAACACCATCGAGCAAGCCGCCGAACAGCGCGGCCGGTAGCAAATATAAGACCTGGACCAGTCCACGTTCGACGGCTGCGGACACCGCAGCCGCGGTGGTTGCAGGCCATGCCCAGGTGGGGGTCTATCCGCTTTACGACTCCAGCAATGGCTTCAATGTCGACACGCTGAACACCTTGTTGGATTTCCCGCAGGAGATCCTCACAGAGTATGCCGCGAAGAGCAATTTCGTGCTGGCTGTGCCCACAGACCTTATCCACCAGGCCGATCAGTCGGGCTTCGCCGATAGTTTTGAGGCCACAAAGGGCACGCGGAGCTTCCAGTGGAACTCTGAAAAGCAGCGGAAGTATCGCAACCGTGTTGGCGTCATCTACGCGACACCCGATGCGCTGCGCCAATGCGGTGCGGCTGTTGCGGGCTGGAAGGCGAAGGGCGTGGACGTTCGTAGCCTCGCCGATGGGACTGATGTCTATCGGGAAGGGCTTGAGCGGGCGGCTGAGTTCCTCGATCCGAACCGAGAGATCTCCACGAGCCACGGCGCTGATGGACAGCGCCGCACAAGCACGATCAAAGCCGCAAACCACAACACACCCTTGCTCGGTGTGATCATGTCGTTCGACAAGGCGTTCCATAGCGGCCATTTCGCGGCGGACAGCGACTATCAGCTGCTCGAGACTGACCTGATTGGCGCTGATCCCGTGGAAACGGTCTTTGTCGCCACGCAGCGGGCTCCAGCTGAGTCCGATGTCCGTCGTCACGGGGCCTCCGCTGACTTCGAGATTCTGCACGGCGTTCTGGCGAAGCGGCCGAGCGGATCGGGCCAGAGCGACGCGGCCCCGCGTCTGGCGAGATCTGCGTCAGGCGTGGAAACGGTTGGTGGCCCTTGGGACTATGCGCGGATCCTCTATTCGATCCCGACCGTCGACAAGGACGCTGCCGATCCTTCCGAGGTTCTGAAGCGGTTGGCCGAGCAAAACCTCAGCTACCGCACAGTGACCCTCGAAGCCCGTAAAGGTCGCCCGATGGTCATCGCGATTGATGTCCCTGCGGGGATGCAGGCGAAACTCAAGCCAGTGATGCGGGCGGTCCACCGGCTGCCGCAGGTCACGCGCCTCGGCGTTTTTCCAGCAACCAGTCCCATGGTCGTGCTGGAGGAGCGCCCCAAAGCACCCATCGACTCGCGGCTCAAAGTGGCCGTGTTCGGCGGCTTGGCGATCCTCGCCAGCGCGGTCGCCGTGGCGGCAGCGATCGGGTAGGCCGCTTAGCGACTAGGCGGTCGTCGTCGGCAGCACGAAACCGTAGATTGAGACGAAGTGGCAGACGCTGCCGGCGAGTACGAACACGTGGAAAATGGCGTGCGTGTACATGCGTGACTTCCACGCGAAGAACCCAGCCCCAACCGTGAAGCAGAGCCCGCCAGCGACCAGCCACAAAAATCCCGCGAGCGGCAAATTGGTGAACAGCGGCCAGATCACAAAGATCGCGAGCCACCCCATGCCGACATAGCCAGCGAGGCTGATCCAATCATATTTGCGGATGCTCGAGACATAATGGGCCACGAATTTGAGCGTGATGCCCACGGCTGCCAGACCCCAAACAGTGATCAGGATCGCTGTGCCTGACACCGTCGGCAGGGTGATTAGCGCAAAAGGCGTGTAGGAACCCGCGATCTTCACGTAGATTGCGGCGTGATCGACCACTTCCAAGAAGGGCTGGAAGGGCGAGCGGAACGCCGCGTGGTAAACGGTCGATGCGAGATAGAGCAGCACCGCCGAGCCGCCATAGATCGAGACGGCGGTCACCTCCATCGCCCCGCCGGACATCGTTGCCTTCAAGACCAAGAAGACCAGCGCAATGGCTGCGAGGACGATGCCGATCCCATGGGTTGCTGCGTGCCAGATCTCTTCGGCAGCGGTATGGGCGCGTTCTGCGGCGTTGGAGAAATCGATCGTCATGGTGAACAGGCTAGCACGAATTGTTCCAACAAGGTCTGACGTCGGCATTTCTTGCTGTTCACAGTCGGTAAGCTTAGCCTTCAATAAAATCCAATAGAATGAACGGACGGGGGAGCCGATGATCCGGATCACAGCATGGTTAATGGCGCTTGTTGCGCTGATGGGTGCAGCGACAGCCCAGGAGATCGCCGAGCAAGCCGAGGCGGAAGATGACAGCGCCGTCGTCGAAGAGGCGGCTGTTGGACAAGGGGACCGCGCGGCTTTGGCCGCGGATCTTGAGGCGTTCATCGATGGGCTGATGGCGAGCTACCAGGCAACCTTCCGTGTGCCGGGCTACGGTCTCAGTGTGGTCGACGGCAGCGGCACGCTTCTCGCCAAGGGCTATGGTCTTGCCGATGCCGAGGCCGGTACGCCGGTCGTCCCTGACGGCACGCGTTTCCACGTGGCCTCGATCTCCAAGACCTTTGTCTGGACCGCAGCAATGATGCTGGTCGATCGCGGGCTTTTGGATCTCGACAAAGACGTCAACGTCTATCTCAAATCGATCCAGATGCCCGGCCGTGATCGTCCCCTAACGATGAACGACCTCATGGCGCACAAGGGCGGGTTTGAGGACGGGTTCGATATCTTCTCGACCAAGATTGATGAGCTCTCCTTGATCGACGCGATGACGGCGAGCCAGCCCGATCAGATCTATCCGCGCGGCGAGACCGTCGCCTACTCCAACTGGGGCACCAATCTGGCGGCGATCATCGTCGCGGATATTGCTGATGTGCCCTATTCAGAATTTCTGTTTACGGAGATCCTGGAACCTCTCGGGATGACCGGCACGGCGCTCGGTACTACGGGCGAGGCTTTCGTCGCGATCCCTGCATCCAAGAACTACGGCGTGACGCCCTTTGGTCCTGAAGAGCAGGGTCAAATCGAGATGAAGAACTTCGCCCCGATCGGCGGGATGACCATCACGCCGGCGGATATGGGACGGTGGATGCGGTTTCATCTCGGCCGCGGTGAGCTTGATGGCGTGCGGCTCTTGAGCGAGGAGACCTATGCGTTGATGCGGGAGCGCGCCTTTGACGGCAATCCGCTCGGCTCCGATATCGCGCACGGTTTCATGGATAGTCCCTATCGTAGCATCCGCATTTATGGGCATGACGGATCGATCAACTCTGTCTTCTCGACCATGGTGATTGCGCCGGATCTCGATCTTGCTGTTTTCCTCACCCAGAACAGCCATGCGACCTACACACCCATCGGGCATGTGCCGCGGCTGGTGATCGACCGTGTGTTGACGGCCCGCGGCTTCCCCGACACTGAGATCGCCGATGATGCGCCGACCGGCGAGGCGGCGACCGAGGCGGCTGAAGAGCTCGCAGGCCGCTACGTTTCCAGCCGCCGCCCGGTGCGCGGCTATGAGCGTCTTTTTGGCGGCATCTTCCAAAGCAAGGTCTCTGCAAAGGATGGCGCGGTGTCCCTCGACCCGGAAAGAAGTCCTTACACGCCGATTGCGCCTGACGTCTGGGAGAATGCGCAAGGCACGCGGATGCAGGTTCTTCGCTTTGAGGACGGCACGATGCGTGGACTGATCGTCGGCGGATCGGCGGTTATGTTACCGGTAACCCTGGCGACCGACATTTTTCTCTTGGCGGGCGCCTATGGCCTCACCGTTGTCTTCCTGGTGACGACTTATCTGGGACTTTGGCGGCGTTGGGGTCGCGGCGATGGCGAAGCCACGGCCGTTGGCCGGGCCCTTTCGCTTCTCGCCCTCGCGTCGGTCATCCCGATGACCCTGCTGGGCGCCGCAATGGTCAAGGTGGGCGAGATTATGAGCGAGCCTTACGGCGAGCTTTTTGCCGACTACCCCCCGGCGGAGGTCATTAGTCTCGTCACGATGGGAAGCGTGGTCATGGTCACCGGCGCTGTGCTTCTTTTCAGCATCGGCCCCGCCTGGGCCTCGTCCGGCTGGTCGATCTGGCGCAAGTTGCATCACACCGCTCTTGGCCTTGCCTATGGATCCTTAGGCGTCGGCCTTGTCCAATGGGGCGTCGCGTTCAGCAGCGTCACCATCGGGTAGGGCCAGCAAGTCACCCAAATGTGCTTAATTTGATCGCAAGATATTGCGGAAAAAAACAAACAGCATACGTTTTTCGTAACTCCCCCGACGTGCGCCCACTGCCTAACGCAGTGGGCCCTCTTCCTGAGAGGTGCTCGATAGGAGTAGCGTCGGGGGACCCTCACTTAAGCTGCCTATGCCATATTGTGAATTTGCCTCGTTTTGAGGTGTCTCGCATCGGATCTTCAATTTTCGCGCTTTCCAGGATGTGCGCAGATAAGTCGGACTTAGCTGGAGAAGCGGTTGCAGCTAGATGATGACCGTTTACTCGAAACGCTAACCCGCCGAGAAGCAGGTCACAAAGCTGGAGTTGGGGCGTCTTTTTTGAGTTCCGGAGATGAAAACGCCGGAAGGGCAGATATCGGCGGTCGCCCAGTTTCGACGCGCCGGCGTTGAGTATACCTTGAGTGCGTTCTGGTGGCTGTGAACTCTCGCGATAGTCTGGATAGACATTGAACAGTACACCATCATAATTGCGTCTGAATTTTTGAATGACCTGATACAGTTCTTTATTGAAGCCCGTTTCGCGATTTCCTTCGTTGAACTTGCCATTGTCGTACTTCGACATGTCCACAACAATCGAGTGAAAATCGAAGGGTTTCGTGTGTGCACGGAAGAAAAGATCGATAACACGTTTATAGGAGGCGAGGTGACGGCGACTCACGCGAGTCCACTTCATCTCCTTCGATATTCCTACGTCTGCTTTGATGGCTTCGATACGGTCTCCGAGATCTGCGGCCTTTTCGGTGGGGACAATGATTCCACCAATCAGTAGGAACCGATGTTGTGTTTGGCTACTTTCGTCGACGTACAGATCGCAGACTGGCAAGTCGTAGAGCAGGGTTTCGGGGCTAGGGCGTTGCATCTACCTGCCTAGTGAAATGAGATCCCAGAATTTCCAATAGGTTGTCTTAAACAGGCAGTGTTTCAGCTCAACAGAAAACCACAAGTTTAGAAGACCGCTTGTTGGCGCTTCGAGCGGCACAAAGCTCTGACCCACACGGCGGAAATTTCTTAAATAATTGAAATTATTGATAAATTAAATGGTAGCGGAGGAGGGACTTGAACCCCCGACACGCGGATTATGATTCCGCTGCTCTAACCAACTGAGCTACTCCGCCAGAGCGGCCCCCTATGCCGCCTGGTTTTCGCGTCGTCAATCATTCCGTCGGGGTGATCGCGTTACACTTCGTGACGAAGAGCACGCCCCTCGCCACGCGTTTGCGAAGGTCCATCCTTAGGTCCTCCTTGTTGGGGAACACGAACTTTGATGGAAGGATGACGAGTATGAAACGTCACACGACTTTGTTGACCGCCGCTGTGGCTGTTGCCGGCCTGGCTGTTGTGGTCTCTGGCGCCATGGCCGATCAGCTGATGGCCCAAGACCAGCCCTCTGCGGCGCCTTTCGCTTTTGAGGGCGATGGGCCGAAGGGCCCTCGCCATGGCCGCCGGGCGCAGCAGGGGCCCCTGACCCGCGACCAGGCGGTGGAGAACGCGCTGCAGCGCTTTGAGCGCCATGATGCCGACGGCAATGGCGAGATCAGCGCGGAAGAAGCCACCGCCCATGCGCAAGAACGCGCGGCTTATCGCGTCTCTCGCGGGTTTGATCGTCGCGATACGAATGATGACGGTGTGATCACTTCAGCCGAAGCCCAGGCCCGTGCTGCGAGCTATTTTGACCGGCTTGATGTCGACGGCGATGGTGTCGTCACCGATGAGGAACGCCGCCAAATGCGTGAAGCGCTGATAGCTGTATCAGGGCATGAACGCAGATGAGTGAGACGGGGGGCACCGCACATAAATTGCTGATCGTCGACGATGAGCCGTCGATCAGAGAGCCTCTCGCCGAGTTTCTTCGGCGGGAGTGCTTTGATGTGATGGAGGCGGAGGATGCAGCTGTCGCGCGGCAGCTGGTGGCCGAAGAGCGTTTCGACCTTGCTCTCCTTGATGTGATGATGCCGGGTGAGGATGGCCTCAGCCTGGCGCGTTATCTGTTGGCGTCTCATAGCCTGCCCGTCATTATGCTGACGGCCCGGACCGAGGAAACCGATCGCATTGTGGGCCTCGAGCTCGGCGCGGATGATTATGTCGCCAAGCCGTTCAGCCCGCGGGAGCTCGCCGCGCGTGTTAGAGCTGTCCTGCGCCGGGGCCAGCGGACGGTAACGCAAGATGAGCCGGAGGCGTTGCTGTTCGATGATCTCACGATGGAGCTTGCGACCCAAAGGCTCCTTGGTCGAGATGGGCAAGAGATCGCACTGACGGGCGGTGAGTTCCGGCTGCTCTATGTGCTGGCCGAGCGCGCGGGCCGGGTGGTCAATCGCGATGACCTTTTGGAGCTGACGCAGAACCGCCGCGCGGATGTCTTTGACCGGAGTGTCGACAACCAGGTGAGCCGCTTGCGCCGGAAGGTCGAGCGGGACGCATCCGCCCCCACCTTGATCAAAACCATTCGCGGCGGCGGCTACAGTCTCGCCGCGAAAGTGCGGACACGGTGACATGGCCGCGACTTGGTCTTGCGGCGCGTCTGACGCTGCTGATTGTCGGTGTGCTGCTGACCGCGCAGCTGGGTAACGCCGTTCTTATTGGCAATATTGAGCGGTCGCTTCGCCAACAGCGGGCCGAGGCCGTGATCGTCGAGCGCACCGCGCAAGCGGTCAGGCTGAGTGAGTTCGCGCCGATGCTGGCGCGTCGCCAGCCCCGGCGGCCTGGCTTTATCATCGATGACCGGCCCCCGCCTGGCGAGCACCGGCTTCCGCAGACGGAGAAACTCCTTACCGAGGCGCTGGAAGAGATGGGCATTGTCGGCAGGGAAGTGGTCGCTTTCCGCGTCAACATGCGGGGCCGTCCGGGGCTTATCGCGGCCGTGCAGCTCTCCAACGGACGCTGGCTCGCGCACCGGCAGCCTGTGCCGACCGCCGCTGTGATCCCGTGGCGGGCCCTGATCGCGCAGACGACGGTGCTCACCATCGTGCTGCTCATCCCCTCCGTCTATGTTGGTCGGAGGGTCGCAAGGCCTCTCAAGCAGCTCACGGCCGCCGCCGATGGTTTCTTGACGGACAAAGAAGCACCGCAGCTGCCGACAGATGGCCCGCCCGATGTGCGAGGTTTGAGCGAGGCCTTCGCGGCGCTTCAGGACCGCATCCTCGTGGCGCTGGAGGAGCGCTCAATGATGCTCGGGTCCATCGGCCACGACCTGCGCACGCCCCTGGCCTCACTCCGAATCCGCGTTGAGTCGGTTCAGGATGAAACCCTCCGAGAGCAGATGATTGGAAGCATCGATACGCTCAGCCAATCGCTTGATGAGATCTTGAGTTTTTCTAAGACCGGCGCGACCGAGCTGCGGGAAACTGTCCGTACCGACGCGCTGCTGCGCAGCTTCATGAAAGAGTACGCCGACAAGCCCGTGACTCTGGGTGAGGTCGCGGCGGCGACTGTGGTGGCATCACCGCAGTCTGTGCTCCGAGCACTGCGCAACTTGGTCAACAATGCGCTTCGCTATGCGGGGCAGGCGGAGGTGTCGGCTCGCCTTGAGCCGGACTGCGTCGCTTTTGTGGTTCAGGACCGTGGGCCTGGTCTGGATTCAAGCAGGCTGGAGCAGTTGCAAAAGCCGTTCGTCCGCGGCGAGGGCTCGCGAAGCCGCGCAAGCGGTGGTGCTGGCCTTGGTCTCGCGATCGTCCGAGCCGTGGCCGAAGCGCACAAAGGCTCCCTGTTCCTCGCCAACCGTGCGGGCGGGGGGCTCGAAGCAACCTTCAGGATACCTCGCGGCTGAACACAATCGCTTGAGATGAGGTTTCAACGCCTCGTATGACAAGGCGGGGGGCCGTACACTTTCTGCGATGTCTGCCACTCTTCAGCTCCCGCAAGGCGCTGTTCAAGCGCGCTTAAGCCGGTTCGCCCTTTGCATCGTGCCGTCGAGCGATTCCGTCTTTGACGTGATCGAGCGCGTATTGCCGCATGCAGCCGCGGACGAGGCGCCGATGCGCGAAGCCTACCGGCTGTTGTTGCAAGAGTTGGATGGTTTCGCCGATGATTTCGGCTCTGCGAACGCGCCGCCACCGCCCTCGGTCGTGGCGCGATTTTCCTACCTTCCCTACCACCAGCGGGTGGCTTTTGCGCTTGTTGTGATTGAGGAATTTTCTGTTGATGACGCCGCCGCTATCATGGGCCTGGCGGTCGAGGACGTGCGAAACCTGCTCCTGGCGACGCGGGACTTCCTCTTTGCCGCCCGGCTCTCAACCCGTGGTGATGCCTGACGGCATCGGGGCACCGGTTTTTCGGGAACCTTCTGCAGCGGACGCTGTTACCGTCTCATAGATTACTCTAAGAGGCGCTTTGGCGTGTTGAATATCCTAACCCGACCTCCTCTTACCGTGGTGCGCCAGTTCGCGCGAGCGGTGTTTGCTGATCGTTTGATCGGCGATGAGGTCATGCGCATGACCATGGCGCGGGTGTCGATCGATCCAGCAAGCAGCGCGTCCTCCGTCGTCGATATGATGGCGGCCTTTATGCATTCTTGGCGCATGGCGCTGAAGGAGCGGCCCGCAGATCCTGTGCTCTTTAGCGACGAAGCGTTGATGGAGGCGCTGCCCCATCCGCCCGATGATGCGCGGTTGTTGCTGCTGATGGTCGATGTGATGGGGTTGGATCCAGCCCAGGGCGCTGAGGTGATCGGGCTTCAAGGCGATTCCGGCGCGGTGCTCACGAGCGCGCGGCAGACGCTGCAGCTGGGGCAGAAAGCCCGGGCTGTGGTGGTCGAGGACGAGCCCGTCATTGCGGCGGATATCCGCTCCATCCTTGAGCATCTCGGGGTCGAGATCGCCGGAGAAGCAGCGTCAGCGGCTGATGCGGTCCGCGTTGCCACCGACGCGCGGCCCGACATCATTCTCGCCGACTACAACCTTGAGGGGCAGGGAACCGGCGTTGATGCGGTCCTCAAGATCAACGGCGAGCATGAGTGTCCGGTGGTTTTCATCACTGGTTTCCCCGACCGTGTCTTGCAAGGCGAAGAGATCGAGCCGGACGTCGTCCTCGGCAAACCTTATACGCCCGAGAACGTGAGAGCTGCGGTCGTGCACTGCCTTGACGCCCGCCGAGCCTAAGACCACAACCGA
>JBCDLG010000009.1:0-50806 GCA_038745625.1 Pseudomonadota bacterium
CGCTGCTGATCATCCTCGCGCTGGCCTTGCTGATGACCGAGCTCTGGCTCAAACAAGGGCCAAAGGCCGCGCCAGCGCGCACATATGAGAGGAAACACGCCCCATGCTGACCGAACTTCTTGTCAAAAAAGACGCCATTGCTGATGTCGAGGTAAGAGAGCGTCCCATTCCCGACATCGCCGATGGCGAGGTGCTGGTGGAGGTCGAGAGCTATGGCCTCACCGCCAACAATGTCACCTATGCCGTGACCGGTGATATGATCGGGTACTGGCGGTTCTACCCCGTGGACGGTGCAGAAGGTCGCGGTGTTGTGCCCGTGTGGGGCTTTGGCCGGGTCGTCAGTTCCAAGACGGATGAGATGGCTATCGGTGAACGGATCTATGGTTTCTTCCCTATGGCGAGCCATGCCGTTTTGCAGCCAAAGCGCAAGAGCGGCGCTGTGAAATGCGTGGCGCCGCACCGGGTTGAACTGCCCGCGGTCTACAACAACTACCAACTTGTGGCGGAAGAGCCTGAGATTCTTCAGGGCAAAGAGGATGCGCGGCAAGTGCTGTTTCCACTCTTTGGTACCTCTTACATCATCTATGACTGGCTGATCGACAACGACTTCTTTGGCGCGCAGCAGATCGTGGTCGGCAGTGCATCGTCCAAGACCGGCTTTGGTGTGGGCGCTGTCCTTAATCAGCATGAGGGGGATCGTCCTAAATCGTTTGGCCTCACCTCGCCGCGCAACCTCGATTTCGTCAAAGCACTGAACGCCTTCGATGAGCAGATGACCTATGATCAAGTCACCTCGCTGCCGCAGGTTCCGACGGCATTTGTGGATATGTCCGGAAACGCCGAAGTCATCACCGCCATTCACAACCATATCGGCGACAATGTGGTTGTGAGCTCGATCGTCGGCGCCACCCATTGGGAAGCGCCGCGGCAGCGCGAGCCGCTGCCTGGCGCTCAGCCCACGATGTTCTTTGCGCCGTCGCAGATCGCCAAGCGGGAGAAAGAATTCGGCCCTGGCGTCGTAATGGGCCGGGCCGCGGTCGCCTGGGCCAAGGCCGCTAAGGGTCTCGAGGGCATCTTCGAGTATGACCACCTCAGCGGAGCCGACGCAGCGGCCGACGCTTGGCGCGACAGTGTCAACGGGAAGGTGAACCCCTCCCGCGGTCTGGTGGTCAAATTCGCGGCGGCCTGATATATGACGTACACATTCTACACGTTCCCTAAGGCACCGAGCCCCAGGCGGGCCGAGATGGTCCTGATTGAGAAGGGGGTCGACTATGACAGCGTTGTTGTCGACCTCTCGAGCGGCGAGCATCTGGGCGAGGCATACCGCGCCATCAATCCCGCTTGCACTGTTCCTGCACTGACGGTGGAGGATGGTAAGGTCCTTACCGATAACGCAGGTATCTTGGCTTATCTCGATGCGATGCATCCGGAGCGCCCGCTTTTGGGCTCGACGCCGGCCGAGCGCGCCGCGGTTGCGTCATGGAGCGCCAAGGTCGAGTTCGAGGGTCTTTTGGGCATCGCGGAGGCGTTACGGAATGCCGCGCCTGCGATGAAGGGGCGCGCTCTCACCGGGCCCATTTCCTATGATCAGATCCCAGAGCTTGCGCAGCGCGGCGTGAAGCGCGTCGGCGTTTTTTGGGAGGTCCTCAACGAGGCGCTCGAGGGCCGGGACTATCTGGCCACCGATGATTTTTCGGCCGCAGATCTCGTCGCTGTTGTGGCGGTGGATTTTTCCAAGGTGATCAAGAACCGTCCACCCGAGGCGATGACCAACATCTGGCGGTGGCGTGAGAAACTGAATGAGCGCCCAAGCGTCACAAAAACAACGCCCTAGGGCGTCGCTGCCAGGCGGCCATTGACGTCGAGCCAGATTGTGACACAAAGTATGCCATAACATAACGTCAGGCCTGGCGGTGCGGGATCGTTCCCGAGGCGCATCCAATGTCAGGCCGTTTGCGGAGGGCCCGACATGGATGTCATCAATGAGGTGGAGCCGAGCGATCCTGCGCAGATGGCGCAGATGGCCGAGGAGGGACCACCAGGCCCCATCTTCATGGTCAACCTTCTGCGTTTTAAGGAGAAGGCAGCGTATGAGGATGGTCGGCCCTCGGATCTGACGGGCCGCGAGGCCTATATGCTCTACGCCAAAGAGGTCGTGAAGCTCGTCGCAGAATATGGCGGGAGCTTCGTCTTCGCGGGCGATGTGACCTTCTTGGCGCTCGGCCAAGTTGAGGAGCTCTGGCACGAGGTGGCGATTGTGTCCTACCCCAACCGCAACGCTCTCCTCCGCATGGCGATGTCCGAGAAATGGGGCGAGATCGCCGTGCATCGTAAGGCGGGTCTCGAAGGGCAGCTCAACATCGAAACCGTCTTGCCGCCCTACGCCAAGAACCAGGCATGAATATCATTCGCATACTTGCGATGATCGCAGGCGTGTTGGTCCTGGGCGCGCTGCTGGTCAAAGCCAATCAGCGCAGTATCGGTATAGCGCTGCTTGAGCGTGTCGCACACCAACGGATCGGCGAATCGAGCCTTGATGGTCTTCCGGATGGCCTGCATGTGGTGATCTGCGGGTCATCCTCGCCGATGCCAGCACCCAATAGGGCGGGGCCGTGCGTGCTCGTACAAGCGGGCGAGGAGATCCTTGTGTTTGACGCCGGTGCCGGGAGTGCGCGGCAGCTTGGGGTGATGGGTGTTCCCGTAGGCGACGTCGACAAGATCTTTCTCACCCATTTGCACTCGGATCATATCGACGGTCTGGGTGAGATGATCCTTCAATCATGGGCTGCAGGCAGTCGCCCCGCGCCAATGCCGGTATATGGCCCGGTGGGCACGGTGCAGGTGGTCGACGGTTTCAACCAAGCCTATGAGCTTGATGCCTACTATCGGATCGCCCATCACGGTGCTGAGTATATTCGCCCCGACGGTTTCGGCGGCTTGGCCACTGAGTTTTCTGTGGGCCGTGACAGTTCAGACGTGGTGTATCGGTCCGGCGACCTCACGGTGACCGCCTTTTCGGTCAATCACGCCCCGGTGGAGCCGGCGGTTGCGTTCCGGATCGACTACAAAGATCGCCGCGTCACCATCAGTGGCGATACAACGTATTATGACAATATGATCGAGGCAGCGCGGGATGCGGACCTTCTTGTGCAGGAGGCTCTCCAAAGAGAGCTCATCAAGATTGTGGAAGAAACAGCCGCTGCAAAAGGTGACCGCCAGCTCGAGCGGATAGCATTCGATATCCAGGACTACCACGCTTCACCAGAGGAGGGGGCTCAGATGGCGACGGCGGCTGGCGCGAAGCACTTGGCCTTCTATCATCTCACACCGCCGCCGCCCGCAAGATTTCTGTACCCCGCCTTTTTGGGTGATGCGGCGAAACATTACTCGGGGCCCATCACGATCACTGAGGACGGGATGCTGTTCATCATGCCCGCCGGAACCGATGACCTTCGGCTGAAGAAGCTCATGTGACCGCTGGCGGGTGTCAATTCGGCCAGATGATGAACTCGTCGTCCTCGATATCGAACGGTTCGTTGATCGTCTCATCCACGGCGATAACACCCTCGATTTGATGCGGGTACAAAGGTGGCCGGGCGTTCGCTTGATGCTCTTCGATCATGGCGGTGAGGGATGCGACCTTTTCCGGATGCTGATCGGCGAGATTGACCTGCTCGGTTGGGTCATCAGCCAGGTTGAAAAGATGCACCGTTCCCGGACGTGCGCCAAGCTGCAGCTTCCAGTCTTCGGCGCGAACCACTTGGTATCCTGCTGACTGGAAGAAGATCGCGTCATGCGGTCTTTCCTCGGTCTCGCCGCGCGCAATCGGCAGGAGATTGGTGCCATCAATCTCGATATCCGGGAGAGGCGCACCCGCCGCCGCCGCGAGCGTCGGCATGACGTCAATATGGCTCACAGGCGCTGTGACCGTCTTGCCGGCCTCAATCTGACTGGGCCATTTCATAAACATTGGTACACGGATTCCGCCTTCGAAGAAGGTCAGCTTCCACCCGCGATAGGGATGATTGACCTCCGGCACACCGATATAGCCAGCGCCGCCATTGTCCGAGCTGAACACAATGATCGTGTTGTCGGTGAGGCCCTGGGCATCAAGCGCGTCAAGAACACGGCCAACGCTGCGGTCGAGCGACAGCATCATGCCCGCATAAACCCGCTCGCGATGGCTTTCGATATGCGCGAGGGCCTCATAATCCTCCTTCGTCGCTTGCAGCGGTGTGTGCACGGCCCAATGGGCGAGATAGAGGAAGAAGGGGCGATTGCGGTTCGCCTCGATGACCTCGACAGCTTCGTCCGTCCACCAATCGGTGAGATAGCCGCCCGGCTGGAACCATGCCCCGTTGTTGTACTGGGCCGCATACTCCATCCCGGCCCAGAGAAAACGGTCGATCGGGTCAAAGTCGAGCTTGGCATTGACCACGCCCTGGTCGTCTTCGGGGAGGTAAAGGCCGCTGGCCATCAGAAGGCTTTCATCAAAGCCTTGATTGTTGGGCGTGAACTCGCCCTCGCGCCCCATATGCCATTTGCCGATATGGACGGTATGATAGCCCGCATCCTGAAGAACTTCGGCGATGGTGACCTCGGAACCAGGGAGCCCTTGCTGCTCATACGGGATCTGCCCGCCTTCGGGATTGACCCTGGTCTTTGGCCTGCCGCCACGGTTGCGGTTGGCGATGGTGGCGACGATTGACGACATCCTGCCGGGTGTGGGGGTGAACTCGAACCCCGTCCGCGTCGGATAGCGACCCGTCATCAGCATGCCCCGTGATGGTGCGCAGCTGGCTGTGCCTGAATAGGCGACGTCAAAGCTCACGCCGCCAGCGCGCAGTCGATCAATATTCGGTGTGGGGACAGTACCGCCCGCCATGCCGCCGCCATAGGTCGAGATATCGTTGATGCCGAGATCGTCGGCCAGGATGAACACGATGTTCGGTGGCCGGTCGCCCTCTGGCGCCGCAGACGGCCCTTTCGCCCACGCGATCTCCTGGGTCGGAGGAATGTCACCTATTTTCTCCCGCGCAGCGAGCGCCAAGATGATCGTTTCATAGTTGAGCCACACAAGGCCAACGACCGCGGCGGCCAATCCGCCAAGGCCAGCAAGAATACGTATCACGACTGTACCCTCCGAGTACGTAGAATTTTGATGATAGAATAGATGAGGCCGCCAAGCATCACGAATACGCCAGCAAAGGCCCACCAATAGTCCATTAATCCGCGGCGGAGCGCATTGGCCCTCAGCTGCTTGGCTGTGGAGTAGCCCTCAGGCATGGCAAGGACGCCAAACTCCTCTGTATAGGCCTCATAGTCGGCCATCATGCTATCGAAGAGCTCTGGCATGGATGCCGCGAGGTCGTTGGTCTCGCCGGGGTCGGCCACAATGTCGTAGAGCCGCCAGACATTGTCGCTGTAGGGCTCGCCATCGCGCAGGAGTTTATACTGGCCGCGGACCAGGGCTGCATGTCCCGCCATCTCCATGCCGACCGGTTCCTCTGGCCCATAGACAACATCCGCCTCCCCCTTGAGCGCCGGGCCGAGACTGCGCCCCGTGATCGCTTCGCCATCCACCGGCGAGGATCCTGTCAGCTCCAGCAAGGTCGGGGTGATGTCCGTCACATAGGTGAAGGCCGCCGAGCGCTGGCCCGAGGGAAGGCCAGGCCCGGCGAAGATGAGGGGGACACGTGTTCCGCCCTCGGACTGATAGAACTTAAAGCGGGCGCTGGGGCTCGCGGCGGCGCTGGCCCAGGCGGGGCCGATGAACCCATAGCTGCCCCGCTCGCCCAAGGTGTCCATATTCCAGTTGTAGCCATTGAGACGCAGCCAGGTGCCCATGCCGGTGGCGGTGAGGGGGTCGTTGTATTCTGGACCGTTGTCAGAGGTGATGACGAACACGGTGTTATCGAAATGCGCGGTGGTTTTGAGATAGTCCACAAATCGGCCCAGATGGTGATCCATCGCCGACAGCATGCCAGCGTTCACCGCCATGTTCTTGGTTCGGTAGGCCTGTTCATCAGGGTCCAGATCATCCCAGCGATCAAGGCTCTCATGCATCGGTCCGAGGGCTGCGTCTGCGGGGATCAGGCCCATCGCCTTGGCCCGGGCGAAGCGTTGTTCGCGTAGGCGTTCCCAACCGCCCGCATAGGTGTCGATATACTGCTCGGTGTACTCGCGCGGCGCCTGCACCGGGATGTGGATCGCTTGGAAAGCCAGGTAGGCGAGGAATGGCTGGTTTTCCCGTTCATCGGCATCAAGATAATCGATCATTTGATCGACGATGAAGCGAGAGCTGTAGAAATCTTCCGGAAGATCCGCTTCCTCGCCATCTTCATACCAAGGCGCGTCGTCGTAGAAGGGCATATAGGACTTGTCCTGCCAATTGTCCGCCCCCGATGCATCAAGCGCGAAGGAGCGGTCAAAGCCTCGATCGACGGGGAGGTCGCCAGGCCCATGCCCCAAATGCCACTTACCCGTCATAAAGGTGCGGTAGCCCGATGCCCGCAAATGGGTGGCGATCGTCCTAACGTCGGGCTCAAGGCTGAGCCCGTAACCCGGCTGGCCTTGTAGCTCTGGCGGGAGAACCTCAGGGATCGACGCGACACCGGCCCGGTGGCTGTCGACGCCGGTCAGCAGCATCGCACGGGACGGTGCACACAGTGGCGAGGTGTGGGCGCGGGTGAACATCGTACCGCCCGCGGCCAGTCGATCGATGGTCGGCGTCTTCGCCTCACCGCCATAGGCACCAAGATCCATGAAACCGACATCATCGATCAGAATGATCACCACGTTCGGCTTGTCCTGCGCCCAACTCGCAGGCAGCAAAACGAACAGGCCGAAGGCGCATGCCGCAAGCGGGCGAAGGGGTCTCATCGCGTTCCTCCCAGAGGCCTTGGGCCCTCGTTGGCAAGATATTGACACACCCCGTGCCTATAGTGAAGGGATGAGCGTCAGCCGATCGCTTGTTCGGCGCCGGACCTGGGGTTACCGTCTCCACTATGATGCGCATTTTTGCTTTTGCCGCTGCCGCTTTGCTGGGGGCTGTCGTTGGTCCTGTCTCGGCGCTTTGGGCGTCGGGACTCTTAGGGAGCGAGCGGCCGATGTCCTTTGCCGATGTTGAGATCAATGGGTGGCTGAGCGATTGGGCGGTCGGCTCGGAGGCTGCTGACCCTTACCTGCGTGCACGGATCGCGCGTCACGGGTTGCTCGCGATGCGCAAAGAAGGCGCTGTCTATTTTGTGCGGAATGCGGACGATGAGGGAGTTCCTCTCACCGATGCCTGCACCTATCGGCTCAGCGGCGCGGGCCAAGACACCTATTGGTGGTCGATCACGCTTTATGACGAGAACGGCATGCTGCCGTATAATGACGATGATGCGCTGTCCTTTGATGCAAGCGATGTCGATGGCGACGGTGCGTGGGAGGCCTTGATCGCGCCTACTGCGCCTGCCAGCGGCAATTGGGTCTCAAACCGCGCTGCGGGCGGCTTTGATCTGACCTTGCGTCTTTATCGGCCCTCGGAGGATGTGCTGCGGGATCCCGAGGCTCATGTGAACCCGCCGTCTGTGGAGCGGCTGTCATGCGAGGGCGAGCAATGATCAGATCCCTTCTTCTGCCAGCCGGGGTGTTTGCGGTGGTCGCGGCCATCTCGCATATGATCACGCTCTCTGTCCTGCCGAGCGTGATCATGAAGCGCGCTGTTGATCTGATGGCGGAGCGCGGTGTGCCTTTGCATGCTTTTGCGCTGGTGCCCCGTTCGACGCCAGAGACCCAGTCGGTGGTGCGAACCTCGCCTGATGTTGCCTACTCCGTCTGCCGCTTTGATCTTTCCGATGGCCCGGTTCTGGTGCAAGGCGCGGCGTGGAACAGCTATGGCTCTCTCAATGTCTATGACGGTCAGACTGACAATATTTTCGGTATTGATCTTGGGCCAGAGCAACCGCGTGTCATAGGAACGGTGTTGAGCCTCGACCGCGATAAGGACCAACCGGTCCCGGACGGTCTGATGGTCCATGTGCTCAAAGACCCCAAGGGGATCGCGCTGATCCGCCGTCTTTCGCCTACGGATGAACACTACCTCTTGGCCGAACACGCCGCCGAGGGTGATGTTTGCCGCCCGCTTTAGGGGACAGTTACCTTGCGATCGTCCCGCGTGCTGGTGGTCGCCGGGGAGGAGAGGTAAAGCGCTTCAACGAATGCGGCCGTGTGGTCATCCGCAGGCAGAAATTGCTCAACGGTCAGTTGCTCCACCATGGCGTCCTGCGGTGAGCCAAAGGTCATGAGCACCGTCATCCAGCTCGTCCTGGTGCCAAAGCCGTTGATCGTCACGGGGATCACCGGTTCGCCGACCAACAGCACGGGCTCATTTCCGTCATGGATGGCCGGGTCTTTTTCAGCTCGCTCAACAATGGGCCAAAGGATCGATGCCGATCCCTGGTTCGAGGCCTCTGACCTGATCCGTGCGAGGAAGGACTGCGCCACCGCCCGGTAGTTTTCGATCAGCTCACGATGCGGCCCGTCGCTGAAGAAGCCTTCGGCCACATTCATGCCCTCCTTGGCCAGCGGGTCCATCAGGCCAAGGAGCTGCCATCCCAAGTCATTCGCCCGCAGCACCGTGTAGACACCGTTCAGGACATAGGCGGGCGCCCGTTGGCCACTCAACATTCGATCGACCACTGGCACCAGCTTTTCGGGGATCTGGTCGCCCGCGTCGCTCCATCGCTGCACATACCCCGCGCAGCCAAGAAGTGAGTTGCGTTCTCGCAGAGGCAGATCGAGCGCGCGCGCGAGGCGCAGGACCATCTGCTCTGAAGGCCAGGCCACGCCTCGCTCCAAACACGATACATGCCGCGGCGACACATCCGCGATCTCGCCGAGCGCTTCTTGGCTCAGTCGCTTGGCGAGGCGCCACCGTTTGAGTTCTGTTCCAAACATAGCGCTCTCATACCGCGCCTGAGGTCTAAGAGGCCATGACCTCCGAGATCATGGTGTTTGTGACCTGAGCGGCGAAGTATCCGCGCTGTCGCTACGAAAGGTTTTGACCATGAGCACCACAACCATCGCATCGCCCAGCGCCCCCAAGCTGAGCGCCAAGACGGCCCGCATGATCATGTATGGCTTTGCGGCCTATGCGGTCTTCTTCAACGTCTTCCCGCAAATTGCGCGGGTTTATCCCTTTGAGCTGATGTTCTTCGGCGCCGATCGGCCCGAGCAGCTGGCCGACCCATTCGTCGATCGTACGCTCAACTTCTGCTACATGATCATGGGTGCGTTGATGACGGGTTGGTTCCTGACCATCGCCATTGCCATGCGCTCAGGCTTACGGATTGTGTGGGACGCAGCGCTCATTGGACTGATCGCTTGGTTCGTGCTTGATAACGTCGGCTCGGTGATCTTCGGCTATCCGATGAATGTGGTCAGCAACACGGGCTTCTTTGCCGTGCTTTTGCCCACGCTCCTTCTGTCGCGCCCCGCGGCCTAGGCGTCGCCGTGCGCGCGGCCCCAGACGTTCCGCACCGTGCGGTCACGGCCGCATAACCCGCGATAGACCTGATACCGGCCAGGGTTCTTCTTATAGTAATCCTGGTGGTAGTCTTCAGCGGCGTAGAAGGTCGGTCGCGGTTCAATCGGCGTGACGATGTCTTGGCCAATCTGCTCTTCACCCTCGGCGATCACGCGCTCCAGAATCGCCTGCTCTTCCAGCGTGCCGTAATAGACGGCGGTGGTGTAGCCAAAGCCGCGGTCGCAGAACTGGCCGCCATCATCGGTGACATCGATCGTCCGAATAAAGAGTGTGGCGAGCTCCTCAAAGCTCACGACGTCAGCGTCATACCGAATCAGCGCGACCTCGCGGTGCCCATTGTCGTCATAGTTCTGGTAGGTGGGGTTCGGCGCCGATCCCCCGCCATAGCCTGAGACCACCTCGTAAACGCCGTCGACTTTCTCAAAGTCCGCCTCCACGCACCAAAAGCAGCCGCCCGCGACCAGCATCTCGCTGAGGTCTTGCGGCATCGGTCCGAGCTCTCGCTGCGCCTCGGCGCTGCAGCCAGCGAGAAAGGCAAAGGGTAGGGCGAACAGCAGGATCAGCTTTGTCATCACGGGGGGTGAGCTCTCGGGTTACAGACGTCCAGTCCATCACATGGTTCGCGGGCGGGCGAGGCATAGTTACCTGCGACAAGCCGCGGCATCTTATCCCTTCATCTTGTGGACAAACACCTCTGTAGAGGGGGAGAGACACAAGATGATGTGTGTGTTAAGAAGTTGTTCACCCAATCGCGAGAGCCCAGGGCATAAGGTTCCTAGAGGAGAGATTTCATGTTCGACGCCCCTGAAAACGGTCGCCAGCTTCCCGGCCTGATGGTCCCGTCCAAGGGGTACAAGCCGCACCGCTATCCATGGGCGTATGATTTTTGGAAAAAGCAGCAGCAGGTGCACTGGATGCCCGAAGAGGTGCCCCTCGGTGAAGACTGCAAGGACTGGGCGCGAGCGCTTTCCGATGGTGAGCGCAACCTCCTGACACAGATCTTCCGCTTCTTCACCCAGTCCGATGTCGAGGTGAACGACAATTACATGGAGCGCTATTCGCGCGTCTTCAAACCGGTTGAGGTGAAGATGATGCTGGCGGCGTTCTCCAATATGGAGACGATCCATATTGCCGCCTATGCGCTCCTCCTCGAAACCATCGGCATGCCTGAGGCTGAGTTCTCCGCCTTCCTCGATTATAAAGAGATGGCGGACAAGCACGACTATATGCAGGAATTCGGCGTTGAGAGTGAGGCCGACATCGCCCGCACCGTTGCAATGTTCGGTGCGTTCACGGAGGGTCTGCAGCTTTTCGCATCCTTCGCCATGCTGATGAACTTCCCGCGGCAGAACAAGATGAAGGGCATGGGCCAGATCGTGACCTGGTCGATCCGCGACGAGAGCCTTCACTGCGAGGGGATGATCAAGCTCTTCCACACCTTTGCGGCCGAGACGAGCTGCCTGACCAAATCCGTCGCCGACGATATTGTCGATTGCTGCAAAACGGTGGTGGGTCTTGAGGACCGGTTCATCGATCTCGCGTTCGAGACCGGCGACATCCCCGGTATGACGCCTGATGATATCAAGCAATATATCCGCCACATCGCTGACTGGCGCCTGGGGCAGCTGGGCCTGCCCGAGGTGTACGGCGTTTCCAAACACCCGCTCCCCTGGCTCCGCGAAATGCTCAACGGCGTCGAGCACGCCAACTTCTTCGAAGCGCGGGCCACGGAGTATTCCAAAGGCGCCACCCAAGGCGCGTGGCACGGTGCGGATGGTGTGTGGGCCCAGTTTGAGAAGATGAAGGGGTGAAATAGGAAATTTTCGACAAGTCTAAGGCAGTTTACTCAGTGATGCATTCATTGATTGATCGCCTAAAGGCGTTGCGATTAATTAAATGATTAGTTGATTCCAGTAATCCTCTGTCACGTTTACGGCGTTCGATGCAACTTTCTTCCAGTTGGGTTGCTGATATTTCGTTCATTGGAGAATTGATTATTTCTAGTTTGTGCATGATGTTAGAGAATGCATCATCGTTTACATAATTCCCCGCAACATAGCCGTCTATGCGAGATTCAAGGTCTTTATCGATTTGATCAAAGAGGCTTCTGATTGTCATATCGACTTCTAGCCTATGGGAAGAACGAAAAAGTCGATTATCGGCCTTAATAGTCGATCGTATCTCCCCATCTTTAATCGCTGTCCAATCCTTAATTTCTTCCTCTAGAGACCCAAGGATTTGGGGAATATCTTGCTTAACAGCGGCTAATTCTTCCTCTGTTTGGTTGATATCACGTATTATATTTGCCAAAGAATCATCAAATTCTTTCTGTTTATCTTTTTTGAATTTTTCGAAGTCTTTCGCCGAAACATATTCTGTGTGGACGTGATTAGCGACATTGCTTATATTTGATACGCTTCTGTTTTCGTCGACAAATGCAGTGATTCCGAAAAGCATCGCGATATACTTCACTGCTCTTTCCGTACCTGTGCGTGTTGCTCTTTCTACGATATAATACAGAGACAAAATAAATAATATGAAAATTATAGTTCCAAACGATAAAACCCCCTCATGACAACTTTGATTATTTTCGAAAATTGGAAAAAAACCCACGATTTTTTCCCCCAATAAGATATCCATACTTTTAGGTTCGCTGTTGCCTTGATGGCAATGAGCTTTGTTGGCAAGATGTATGGCGGTATACAAAGTTGAAGCCAAAATAACCCAAAAGAAACTGGAACTCACAATTTTTGGAACAATACCGCGTATGCATCTCCAAACTTTGAACCCCAGTCTAGGTATCCACGCAGAGCGCTCGGGAGTCTTCAGCGTTTTGCCGGTACCATCAGGCAGTTGAGAATCATTTGTCATAGTTCACCCCAAGCTAAGGGAAAACATAAAAGTCACATTGTCTACAAGAAATTGCAGTAAAATAGTGAGGCGTGACACTAGTTATTAGGGTGCGAGTGAAACTGCAGTTCTTCGAGAAAATTCAATAACTATCCGCCCCCCATACCATCCGTGCTATGATCACCCGATCAGCAGGATCAGGACGACGGGGCCCGTCACTCGTGTTGCCTGCTGTGCGGCCCGTCCCCCGTCTGACGGCGCTGCCGGGGTGAGCTATCAGTTTGGCCCTCGGCGGAGAGTGGGGATGGTCGCTGCGCGCGCGGGGAGGGTGTGGGACCCCTTCATGCCGCAGCATCAGATCAAAGAGACCCATCGCCGCGGCAACCCGTGCGCGCTTTCCTCTTCTGAACGTCCGCGGTCTGAAGACGCGGCGCGGACTTAGGCTACGCGCAGCTCAAACCCCAACCTTGAATTTCCCGATCGACTTGCCAAAGCAATGGACGGTGTAGTCGTGGTCGAACATCCGGCCGTATCCGGATTTTTCCCAGAAGTGGTGGGTGAACCACCGGCGGAAATCGGCGACGTGCTCAAACCAGAACTCGCCGAAATTGGGGTCAAAGAACATCACGTCCTGCGCGACCCAGAGAGCGACCGCGTGGCCACCCCTGTTGCCGTGGAAGCTCAGCTGTTTGTACATCGCCTGACCCATGACGTAATCAGGAGCGACCAGCTCGGCGAGCTCCCGTCCGCGGGAAAAACTGTTGCCGGGAGCAAAAGCCTGCTCATTGACCGAACGGCTGTTCCCATGCGCGGTCTTGCGCTCCACCAACCCCATTTTTTGAAGCATCCGCTTCATGAAGTGGTACTTCGATTCAACAAGGGCGTTCCGGATGTTGAGGCCGCCAGCGTGGTGGGCCTGCCCCATATAAGCGCCTTGCATATCGGCGATCATGCCAGCCTTCCGGACATTGATGTGTCCATTGTTATCGAACAGCCAGCTCCAAAAATCGTGGTCATTGGCGTGGGAAGACATCCAATAGATGCAGAGCGCTTTGCACACCCCGCCCCAACGCCGACCTGCCGTATACCGCAAGTGGTAGACCGAACCGATGCCTTTATCGGTGGCGTCGCTTCCTTGCCTAAAACGCTTCGTGCACGCGCCTTTGTTCATCAGGGCTTGGAGGAAGAGCTGCTCAGCCCTGTCCCCCATATCGAGATCAACATCGATCGCAACGGCATTGGGTAGAACTGACATCGTTTGGCTCCCGCATCATCATGTCGAACGAAGCCGAGGAGCGTTGCGCTCCCTGTCCCTGGCCCGTTCATGATCCTTTGTCGGGCGGACGCGCCGAATGGTTCAGAGCGAGCGCAGAAAAATGGCGCTGCCAGATCATGCCTGGCTTTGTTGCAACGCAGCAAAATCCGTGATCCAGTGCGTCTCGAGGAAAACGAGGGGGTACGAGCATGCGGTTGGTCTCAGTATTGGTAGGTTTGCTGGCGTGGGCGACCGGTGCAGCGGCGCAGGAGCTGCCCCCGGCGCGGATTGCGGTGGTTGGCGGGACCTTCATCAACGACGAGATTTATTTCCGCGATCTCATTCAGGAGACAGCTGTTGTTGAGACCAAGATGGGTCCGTCGGTTCCTATTGCGTATGCGGAGTATGAAGGCATTCCCTTCTACTACGTCCATATGCACGGCAGCACAGCGCTCCAGGCGACCTGGGTTGCGCTCTACGACCTTGGTGTGGTGGAGGTCATCGGCGGTGCCACGGCAGGTGCGATCAATCCTGAGATGGCCGTGCTCGACTACATGATCCCCAATGACTTCATTGACCTTAATATCAACCGGCCACTGAATTTTCCGCAGGAGATTTATAGAAACCCTGATGACATTCCATTGCCGCGTTTTGTCCCTGCGATGGATCCCGATTTGCGTGAGATCCTTTTGTCGGAGTCAGCTTCAGCGCTTGGATCGGATGCAGCGTATAAGGACATTGAGCTGTTTGACGGCGGCATCGTGATGCAAGCGCGGGGCGGCCGTTTTGAGACCGCGGCCGAAATCGCCATGATGGCGCAATGGGGCGGGGATGTTGTGACGATGAATGTGGCGACGGAAATGGCCTACGCCCGCATGCTCGGCATGAACTACGCGTGCATCATCGTCATCTCCAACCCAGCAGAAGGTGTTGCTGATTGGGAGTTCTCCTCCATGCCCGGCGTCTACCAGCTCGCCAATCCGCTCAGTCTCGATATCGTGCTTGCGTCGCTTGATGATATCGTGGCGCTTGAGGGGAAGCCGCGGGTCAGCGACTCCCTCCGTCTGCACCCTAAGATGACGTCACGTCCTGATGAGGACGACATGGGCGCTCACTAGTTGTCGAGCCGTGTCAGCACAAACTCGAAGCCGGCGGTATCAGTCGTCAGGCTGATGGTCTCGGTGGATTCGCAATCGCCGCCGGGGAACGACCCGCCAAGCTCACCGCCGTCACAGATCTGGCCATCATTGTCCATGTCCGTGGTGTAGAGGACGCGGTAATTGCCGGGCTCGAGCGAACTGAAGGTGATCGTGCTTCCTGCGCCATTCGGCGCGACGCTGGTGGAGAGCGTCGTGAACACGCCTGGTGCCTGCTCGCGCTGCAGGAACACGCGTGTCGGCGCGGTGCTGGCGAGGGTGGATTGGAGCGGGACGGAGAAACTCAGCGGCACCGTTTTGGTTGCGCCTTCGCTGGAGGTGACCTCCACCTCGACATTGTAGTCGCCGGGCGCCGCATCGGTGCGGTTGATCGCCACCTGATAGGTCCCAAAACCATCTGCATCCACCGTAACGGGCGTAGGATCAGGCGTGACGCTCGCGGGCAGCCCACCATTGGTCATGGTCACAGAGCTGATCGTGAAGGTGGGGTCGCCCGAGCGCGTGACCTCGATGGTGGCGGACGTCGTGAAACTTCCGAACGCCAAGCTGCTCGGTGTGATGCGGAAATCGGCCGGGACGACCAAGGTGCCGTCGCGCAAGCCGACCGCCGTATCGACCATCTTTTTGAGCGACATCAGGCCATAGCCTGTGCTGTCGTCCCGTCCTGGGGCGGCAATATCCGTGGTCAGAAAACCCTCCTCGAGCACGCGCCGCGCTTCATCCGTGTCGAGCCCTGGGAAAATAGCTTTCATGAGGGCGAAACCCGCCGCGACATGCGGCGCGGCCATCGAAGTGCCTTGGTAGAGGGCATAGTCCGCCTCGAACGCAGTACCGCCCGTGTTCTCCGATGCGATAGCGCCCAAGATGGCGTCGGCTTGGAAATCGCCATTGGTGTCGAACCGGCCATCGCCGCCGGGGGCTGTGATTTCCACCTGCTGGTAGAAGGAGCTGTAGAACGCCCGCTCATTGTTGATGTCCGTCGCCGCCACCGCGAAGACTTCGCTGAACGACGCCGGAAACTCCGGTTGCGGAGCACCGTCTTCACCGGCATTGCCCGCTGCTGCCACCAAGATCACGCCTGCGGCCACGGCGTCTTCAATCGCCGCTTGGGTTGCAGGGTCGGGCTCGGGGCCGCCAAAGGACATATTGATGACATCGGCAGGACGAGCCGGAAGCACGCCTGAGCTGTTCGGTAGGCCCGCCGCATACCGGATCGCGCCCGCGATATCGCCCACGATGAACCCGCAGTCAGGCGAGACGTTGTTGCCCACTTTCAGCATCATGAGATCAGCGAAAGGCAGCACGCCGTCCATATTGATGCCATCGATTGTTCCGCCAGCGGACGGCGCAACGGCTATGCTCGCCACATGGGTGCCGTGAAAGCTGTAGCAATCATCCGGGTTCGCATCGCCCAGTACGACATTTTCATCAGCTTCTGCGGCGTTCCCGCCGCTGGACACAGCGTCCGCGTCATTGATGGCATCGCCGTCGATGAAGGCAGGGACAAAGTCCCGCGCATCGGTCAAAACGGGGGCAATTTTTGGATGGCTTGAAAAGACACCGCTATCGATCACGGCGATCAGGGGGCGGCCGATCGCAGGGGCTTGGATCTCAACCTCATCGAGCGCTTCTTCCCATTCGATCGTCAGGAGGTTCCACTGCAGGACCGGGTTCTGCGGCGAATCGGCGAGGGTGCGCGGATAGTGATAGGGTTTGACCAGGTCCTCTCCTGCGAGGCTGTTCACCTGCTTGATGTGATGCAGGAGGGCAAGCTTTTGCTCATGATGCGGATCGTGCTCGTCGCCGCTGGGCTCCAATCCAAGAACACCAGCGAGCGGAAACCGGTTGGAGAACGGCCCTTCTTTGGCCATTGGAAGATTTGTCGTCTTCAGCCAAAGCGCATGCGGCCGATCGGCCTCCGATGCGCTGGTCGTCGCAAAGCTGCTCGGCGATGCGTTCAGGCTCGACAAAGCGCTCGAGAACGAAGAGACATCGCGGTTCATGGCGGTCGCGCGCCGAGGCGCCATGCTGGCGAGGTTCACTTGACCGCTGCTTTGCGGCCCAATCTGCTCAGCTTCGTTGATCGAGAGGCTGTAGTTCGACGACCCGCTGAACGCGCGCACTTCGATGAAATAGGTGCCTTCCTGGCTGACCGTCACCTGCTCCGTGGGCGATGTGATCAGGATCGATCCATTGATCAAAACACCTGCAGAGCTGTAAAGATAGAGATCAATGTCATTCGTAGACGGATTGAATTGCTGATAGTCGGCGAACGTCATGATGATGTCTTGGCCAGCGGCGATCGTCGCTTCGAAGAAATCGGACACGTCATTAGAAACGGCAAAATTGTCCTGCGATGCGAGGTCGCTCGTCGCTTGCCGAGTGACGAACCCCCGCACCTCGCTGCCAACCGCAAGCGTCTGGGTCGAGCTCAGTGAGTCGTTGGGCTGCGGCGCGGCCTCCGGGTCGTTGATATCGCTGTCGACATCAAGGACGGGGTCTGAAAGCAGCGTGCCTGAAAGCGTCACCGTGGTGATCGTCGGCGCTGGATCGCTGCCGTTGTTGCTGCCTCCACTGCCACCTGAATCGCAACCGGAGAGAAGCGCCGTCCCAATGACGACGCCAAGGAGTTTTTTAACGAGCTGGCCCACGACACCCTCTCTCATTTGGCTGGTTGGTCCAGCCAGCAAACCCCCGAAGCTAGAGCATATTCACTTCCATCTTGTGATCAAGTTTCAGCCGGAGACGATAAACGATCGATAAGGTCCCGCATCTTGGCCTCAACGTCTTTGTCCATATGCAAGACCTCGCCCCACTCACGGTGGGTCTCGCCCTCCCATTTGTCGGTGGCATCAAGGCCGATTTTGGAGCCGAGACCGGAGACGGGGCTTGCGAAATCGAGATAGTCGATGGGCGTGTTCTCAAGCGGGGTGATATCCCGCACCGGGTCCATCTTGGTCGAGATCGCCCACCACACATCTTTCCAGTCGCGGGCGTTGATATCGTCATCCACGACGATCACCCATTTGGTGTACATGAATTGCCTAAGATAGCTCCACGCGCCCATCATCACGCGCTTGGCGTGCCCGGCATAGGCCTTCTTCATACTGATGACGGCGATGCGGTAGGAACACCCCTCTGGCGGCAGCCAGAAATCGGTGATCTCCGGGAATTGTTGCTGAAGGAGCGGGATGAACACCTCGTTGAGGGCCTCGCCCAGAACCGAAGGCTCATCCGGCGGACGACCGGTGAAAGTTGAGAGGTAGATCGGATCTTTCCGCATGGTGATCGCCGTCACCGTGAAGACGGGGAAAGGTTCGACGGAGTTGTAATAGCCCGTGTGATCACCATAGGGGCCTTCATCCGCATACTCATCGAGTGAGACATGTCCCTCGAGCACGATTTCGGCTTCTGCTGGCACCTGCAGAGGAACGGTTTTGCAGTCGACAAGCTCGGCCTTCTTACCGCGGAGGAGGCCAGCGAACTGGTATTCCGAAAGCGTGTCGGGCACGGGCGTGACGGCCGCGAGAATCGTGCCGGGATCAGCGCCAAGAACGGCTGCGGCGGGCAGGGGCTCAGTTTTCTCCTTCCCCCAGCGCTGGTGATGCTGTGCGCCGCCGCGATGTTTGAGCCAGCGCATAATGGTCTTGTTCTTCGATAATCTCTGCATACGGTAGATGCCGAGATTGAAATTGTCTTCACGCTTATCCGACGGGCCCTTGGTGACGATCAGCGGCCACGTGATCAGCGGCGCGGGTTCACCGGGCCAGCAGGTCTGGACCGGGATCTTGTTGAGATCGATCTCATCCCCCGTCAGCACCACCTCCTGACACGGAGCTTTCTTGGTGCTGCTCGGCCGCATCGCGAGCACCTGTTTGGCGAGCGGCAGGAGTTCCATCGCGTCCCGCAGGCCCTGGGGCGGCTCGGGCTGACGCAGAAAGGCGAGGGTCTCACCCACTTCGCGCAGCTCTGCGCCTGTGCGCCTCTCCTTGCCGCCAAAGGTCACCGCCATCGCGACCCGGCGCACCGTGCCGAAGAGATTGACCAGCACCGGCATGTCGGACGTCGCGCCCGTCTCGGTTGTCACATTTTCGAACAACACGGCGGGTCCGCCGCGGGCGAGCATCTCGCGTTGGAACGCTGTCATCTCTAAGTTTGTGGAGACGGGCTCGGTGACGCGGATGAGTTCACCTTCGGATTCGAGCTTTTCGAGGAAGTCGCGGAGAGATCGGTAAGCCATGCCCCGCTTATGTCTGAAGGGACCGTTTCGGTCACGGGCTGGTTAAGCCGCAGGTGGAAAACGCATCGTGTTGCTTCATGGCGGCATCATCTTCGCTAGATAGAATTGCGTTGGGATGTCACTCCTGTTACGGAGTGGCAATGATGGTGGTGGATTGCTAATGGGCCCGTTGACGGCGAGTCTTCTGACCTTGTTGCATAAGGTGACTGGTAGCGTTCTGGTCGTTGCTGGCCTTGTGTTGTTCCCCATGCCGATTCCGGTCGGCGCGGTGATGATCGCCATAGGGCTTCTGTTCCTCGCCCCCTATTTCAAGCCGATTCAAAGACTTGTTCGCTCGATGCGGTGCCGTTTTGAGCCGGTGAACAAGGCGATGCTGACGATCAAGACGAAATGTCCGCCGGTGATTCGCAAGGCGATTGAGAAGACCGCGCCTTAAATTCGGTTTCTCTCCCCTAAGAGATTATCTCTGCACTGTGCACTGCACAATGCGCTTGCCCTGTACACGGCTCTTCACAGTCAAAGGGGCTGGTGGCGAGTTTGATCAGCAATGCTGCGGGGCAAAAGACTCGCGCCTTGGGCAACAAAAGTAACCCTATCTGCCCGCTCCAGCGCTGCTCTGAGCTGCGCAACGTGAGGCGCCACTCTCTGGCGCGAGCGCTTGGTGTGCGGTGCATCATGCCCAGGTGCGATCGCGAATCACCATCGTTCGTTCCGGCGGCGGAGCGTTTGCTGCGCTTGCGAGGGCACCCATCGACACCCGCACGCAGGGATCAACTGCTTCTCTTCTCGACGCACTCGCGATTTGCGCTATTTGGTAGGGGCTTAGGAAGGAGCGCCCCATGACTGCAACTGCCCCGTCCCAAGGTCTCGACCTTAGGAGCAAAACCAACGACATCTTGGCCTCGGTCGTCGTCTTCCTCGTCGCGCTACCCTTGTGCATGGGTATCGCCATCGCCTCCGGCGCTCCACCTGCCTTGGGCCTTATCACCGGAATCGTTGGCGGCTTGGTGGTCGGGACCATCGCTGGCTCGCCTTTGCAGGTCTCAGGACCCGCGGCCGGGATGGCCGTTCTGGTCTATGAGCTGGTCACGGATTATGGCCTGGCGGTGCTGGGTGTCGTGGTGTTGATCGCCGGGGCGGTTCAACTGACAGCAGGCATCTTGCGGCTTGGCCAGTGGTTCCGAGCGATCTCTCCCTCCGTCATCCACGGGATGTTGGCCGGTATTGGGGCGTTGATCTTCTCGTCGCAGTTCCACGTGATGGTCGATGACACCCCGCGCGGCAACGGTCTGCAAAACATCGCGTCTATCCCTGAGGCGATTTACAAAGGCATCTTTCCGGTTGACGGCAGCATTCACCACCTGGCGGCCTTTATTGGTATACTGACGATCGTCTCAATTTTTGCCTGGGACCGGTTTAAGCCTGCAGTCCTCAAGATGATCCCCGCACCGCTGGTCGCCGTCATTGTCGGCTCGGTGGCCGCGGCGCTCCTCCAGTTCCCCATCGCTCGCGTGGACGTGCCGGCCAATTTGGCTGACTCGCTGAACATTCCCGCTTTCGAGGCCTTCGCATCAATGACGCCAGCGATCTTCATCACCGGTTTGATCTTCGCCTTCGTCGCCAGCGCCGAGACTCTCCTCTGCGCCACGGCAGTGGATCAGATGCACTCCGGCGTCCGCACCAATTATGACAAAGAGCTGCGGGCCCAAGGTGTCGGCAATCTTCTTTGCGGCGCCGTTGGCGCGTTGCCGATGACCGGCGTGATCGTGCGGTCCACAGCGAACGTGCAAGCGGGAGCGACGACACGTATCTCAGCCATTTTGCATGGCGCGTGGCTGCTTCTGACCGTCGCGGCGTTGCCATGGCTCCTCAACAACATTCCGACGTCTGTGCTGGCTGCCATCCTGGTTTACACCGGCTACAAGCTCCTCAATCTCGCGCAGATCCGGAAGATCACGAAGTTCGGGAAGATGGAGTTGGCCATCTACCTCACAACGTTGTTCGGTGTGGTTGCCATTGATCTTCTCACCGGCGTGATCCTCGGCTTCCTGCTGGCGACAGCAAAGCTCATCTACGTCCTGTCGCATATGACCATCGATGTCGAAGAGGGCGAAGGTGGCCGCTTGGATATGCGCATGCAGGGCTCAGCCACCTTCTTCTCGATTCCGCAGCTGGCCGCGGCTCTCGACAAGGTGAAGCCTGGCGCCGAGGTGCACGTGCATGTGGAGGACCTCACCTATATTGACCATGCCTGCCTTGACATGCTGACGGCATGGCGGCGTCGGCATGAGACGATGGGTGGTCAAATGGTTCTCGAATGGGAGACGCTGGCGAAGCGCTACTCACCGCGTTCGGACAAGCCTCATGATCTTCCTCTGGGCGTTCCGACCACGCCAAAAGCTGATGGTGACGCACCGGAACTGAAGCCCGCCCAATAAAGCGGAGGCTTCAGCTCGTGGCAGGGCAGGCGAGCGCGTTCTGCCCTGGCCGACGAAGAGCGGCGGCGACTTGTCGCCACCGTTCTCTTGCGTTCTGACCACGAACAAAGTCGCCAAACGCCGCGGCGTGCTCATCGCCCGCCATCATCGCATCAGCAAGATACTGGTCAGCGCGGTTGAGATCACGACCGACATCGCAAACCGGGGTGCGATCGCCCAGCATGCCGGCGCCATAAAGCAGCGCCAGGTTCCAACTCGCCGAACCATCTCCGCGCAAGGATGCGTCTTCGAGCAGCCTGAGCGCTCGGCCTGTGTCCTGCGCCACGCTGCGACCGGCGGCGTACATCAACCCAAGATCCCGCTGCGACGCTGCATCCTGAGCGATTTCCGCCGCGCCGCAAAGCAGCAGCACGGTCTGCGCCTCATCGAGATGGCCTGTCTCATCGAGCCACAAGTCGGACTGAAAAGCGCGGATAGCCGCTGTGAGGGCCATTCCTGGCGCATCGCCAATCCGGCCCCGATAGTAGCCTAGAACTTTCAGTGCACGCTGTTGTTGCGCCATCGTGATGGACGCCTGCGGCTTGGCCGTGCCGGGATTGTCTGAACAGCCAAGATCCAGGAACTGCAGCCTGCTGATCGCAAGGTCGGCGCTGCGCGCATTGGCGGGGCGGCCGATGACGACGGCGCGGCTATAAAATGAGCGCGCTTCATCACGGCGCCCCATCGCGACCTCGGCGTCGCCGCGGTGCAAGTGATACTGCGACTGCTGTTGGAGCTCTCGGGTTTGCTGAGGTTCCGGACAGCGGCCAGGGCTGAAGGATGCGCAGGGGCCATCGGATTCGGTGTTCGCTGGGGCGACGCGGGCGTGGTTGGCGACCGCTCTCTGCTGGCGGCTGATCTCACCGTCGCCTCTGGTTGCTTTGGCCGCCGTGTGGCCGAGATAAGATCCCGCTCCGGCAAGGCTCGCCATCACGGCCAGCGCGCCGAGGCCAACCAGCAAGTCATCGGCTTTCCATGTGAAGGGCGCAAAAAGCTGCCGCCGCTGTTCTTCGGGGAGCGCGAGCGGTTCTGCCGTCAGCGGCATTGGGCCTTGGGAAAGAGGGAGAAGCGCGCGCGAAGGAACGGCTGCTGCGACGGTTCCGCAGCGGGGACGAACGCGTCGGATGGTCCCGCCCAAGCCGGTCTCCCTCTCTACCCTCTCGTCAAAACGTATCGCAGCGTTAAGGGTGTCACAAGCTAGAGATGCGAGGGAACCCCCTGTCACATTGCGCTCCGGCGAGGCTGGCGCTAACGCGCCATCAAAGTTCGAAAAGAGTCGACCATGGCCGCTGACGTCAAACACGATTACCACCTGGTGAACCCTAGCCCCTGGCCCTTTGTGTCATCCGTGACCGCGATGCTGATGATGCTCGGCGCGGTTGTGTGGCGCTATTCGGAGATGAAGCTCTTCGGCATGTCCGGCCCGTGGCTGTTCATGTTCGGGTTCCTCGGGGTCGTCGTCTCGATGTTTGGCTGGTGGCGCGATGTGGTGCGCGAAAGCTTGACCGGAGAGAACACGAGCGATGTGGTCCGCATCGGTCTGCGCTACGGCGTTGTGCTCTTTATCCTCTCCGAGGTCATGTTCTTCGTGGCCTGGTTCTGGGCCTTCTTCGCTTGGGCGCTGTTCCCAGGCGCGGGCGAGGAGATCGTCCTCTCGAACGGCGAGTTCATGCTCAACGCCGAGGGACAAACGGCATACCTCCAAAACGATGCCAAGGCGCACGCGTTTGATGGCAAGCCTCTTCCCGAAGGTGTGGAGCCGCTCAGCCCGTGGCAGCTGCCGCTGGTCAACACCATCATTCTTCTTCTGTCGGGAACGACCGTGACATGGGCCCACCACGCTCTTCAGGTCGGCGATCGCAACGGCTTCAAGTGGGGGATGATCGCAACCGTCGGTCTTGGCGCCATCTTCTCGGTGTTCCAGGTGATCGAGTATTACGAAGCGCTGGCAGGCGGGCTTTTCACCTTCAACAACTCGACGATTTACGGCTCGTCCTTCTTCATGGCGACGGGCTTCCACGGTTTCCACGTGCTGGTCGGCACCATATTCTTGTTTGTGTGTTTGATCCGTGGTCTGCGTGGTCAGTTCACACGCAAGCGCCATTTCGGTTTTGAGGCGGCTGCTTGGTACTGGCACTTCGTCGATGTCGTCTGGCTGTTCCTCTTCGCGGCGATCTACGTTCTGGGGAACCAAGGGCTGCTCAGCTAGCGACCCATGGTCTCCTACACCCAAGTCCAGGAACCGGCGCGCGTCGCCATGGGCGGGCGTTGCCCGCGCTGTGGTCAGGGCGAGCTGTTTGAAGGCTTCTTGGCCGTTAAGCGGCAATGTTCGGTCTGCGAACTGGATCTCTCCTTCGCTGACAGCGGTGATGGTCCTGCTTTTTTTGTGATGTCGATCACTGGGCTGTTGGCGGTGATTGTCGCCTTCGTTGTCCGCTTTGCCTTTGATGCGCCTGCTGGCGTCGCGCTTCTTGCGTCCTTCGCTGTGTCGCTTGGCGCCACATTTGCAAGCCTTCGCCCCACCAAAGGGCTGTTGATCGGTCTTCAGTACAAAAATGATGCGTCGGAGGGTCGGCTGTCGTGAACTTTGTTCTCCGGCCGGTGCTTTTGGTGTTCGCAACCCTTGGGACGCTGGTGCTCTTGGGTTTGGGCACCTGGCAAGTCCAGCGGCTCGCCTGGAAGACCGACCTCATCGCGATGGTGGAGGCGCGCGCAGGGCAGGCGCCCGTGCCCCTTGCCGATATCCTGGCGGGGGACCACGCAGCGGAGAACACAGAGTATCTGCCGGTCGCGGTGTCGGGCGGTTTTCCGAGTGAAAAGGTGGCCCATGTCTTCGGTACGCTGGAGGGGCAGGCGGGCTATTATGCGTTCCAGGTGATGCGGCTTGACGATGGCTCCGGCAGGCTGGTCCTGATCAATCGCGGTTTCGTTCCGCAGGATGAGAAAGCTGAGACCTACCCGCTACCCAATGCGCGCGTCCTCACTGGTCTTGTCCGCCATTATGGTCCGGCGCGGGGCCTTGCCGCTGCCGTGGCACCGCCAGCGCGGCCTGCCGACGGTATCTTCTTCGATCGCGATCCTGCGAAGCTCGCGGCCTATCTCACCCCCGGAGACGAGAGCAGCTATTTGCCTTTTGCGGTGGACAGCACGCTGCCGACGGAGCTGCCCCGGGGCGACACCACCCGGCTTGATTTCCGCAACGCGCATTTGGGCTACGCCATCACCTGGTTTGGTCTCGCCATCGGCCTGGTGACTGTGACGGCCTTCCTCTCACGCAAGGCGTCGGCGTGATTGGTAAGGGCCGTTTGAAGCGGGAGCACGTTCTTCCCTTGGCGGTTGGCGCCGGTACCTTGCTGGCGATGCTGGCACCGGCGTCCTTTGGCGCTTTCATGGAGGGCGCGGCGGGCCTCTTCCTTCGGCATTTTGATCTCTGGACGATTGTTCTGCCGACGGCGTGTTTCATCCTGTGTGTCGCTGTCGCGGTGCTGCCCCAGGGCCGCGAGGTGATCGGCGGACGGTATGCCAAGCCGCAGTTTCGGACAGTGACATGGATCGCGATGATGTTCGCGGCAGGCATGGGATCGGGCCTTGTCTTTTGGGGCGCCGCTGAGCCGCTTATTCACCTCAACGTCCCGCCTCCTGGCGACGGTGTTGAGCCAGGCTCGGTTGCTGCGCGCCGACAGGGCCTGGCGATCACCCAGTTTCACTGGGGGCTCCATGCTTGGGCGATCTATGCGGTCTCGGCCATGGCCATCGGCCTCTCCTTCAGCCGCGGCGGCCTGATCCTTCCGAGTGCGCCGTTTGTTGGTCTGTCGCGCAAATGGCGCCGGGTGATCGACTGGGCCGCTTTGGTCGCGGTGATGTTTGGGATCGTCGCGTCGCTCGGCCAGGGGGTGTTTCAGGTCAGCGCTGGCCTGCGTGTGATCTCTAACGGCGCGTTCCCGAGTTCCATTGGCACACAGATGCTGTTCCTCATCTTGATGACGGCGGGCTATCTCGCTTCCGCGTGGCTCGGCCTCCGGCGCGGGATTGCGATCCTCTCCAACATCAACATGGCCATCGCGGCGCTCCTTGCTGCCTATATCCTTGTTGCCGGGCCGACGGGCACGATCCTACAAACCCTTTGGGAGAGCACGGCGGCTTATCTGGGCTCCTTTGCCGAGCTGTCCGTCAGCCTCCGGCCCGAGGGCGCGCCGCGCGATTGGACCCGCGCGTGGTCGCTCACCTATTTTCTGTGGTGGGTGGCCTGGACGCCTTTCGTCGGTGTGTTCCTGGCACGGATCAGCCGTGGGCGTTCGCTCCGCAGCTTTGTGGCTGCGGCGGTGATCGTCCCGACAGCTGCGTCAATCGTTTGGTTCTCGATCCTCGGCGGGGCCGCCATTGCGCAGCAGCAGGCCGGCATTGACCTCGGCGTCAGCGATTTTGCCACCGCGCCGCAAGCCACCTATGTGATGCTCGAAGGCCTTCCGCTCACGACGCTTTGGCAGGCTGTCACCATGGTGCTGATCGTGATCTTCATCATCACCAGCGCCGATAGCGGCGCCTACGTCTTGGCGATGTTTTCTGAGCGTGATGCGGATCCATCACCTGGTATGCGGATGTATTGGGGCGGCGTGTTGGCTGCGCTCACGGCCGCGGCGCTTCTCGCGCGGGCAGGGCAGGATACCACCCGCGCCCTCGCTGTGGCGGGGTCGATCCCGCTGACTTTGCTCCTCGCCGGACAGGGAGCCGCCATGGCATGGCGGCTCTTCCGTCCGTCAAAGGATGATCGCGTTAATTGAGTTTGCCGCGGATGTCGGTGATCGCGCGGTCGAGAAGGCCCTTCTGGGCCGACGCGTCGGTGCGCGCCTTGATAATACCGCTGGCCGCTTCGATAGCGAGATCAGCGGTCTGGGCACGGACCTCTGCCAGGGCTTGCGCCTCCGCGCGAGCAATCCGCTCTTGCGCGGCTAGCGTCCGGCGAGCGACCTGATCTTCCATTTTGACCTTCGCGTCCGCCGACATGGCTTTCGCATCGGCCTTGGCTTGCGCGATGATCTCTTCCGCCTCGCCTTCAGCGTCGCGCTGACGCTTTTGGTAGTCGGCGAGAAGCTTCTGCGCCTCCTCGCGAAGCGACCGGGCCTCGTCGAGCTGATCCTGGATAGACTTGGCCCGGCTCGAAAGCGCGTTGCCAATCGTCTTGCCAACACCTTGGCTCGCTAAGATCCCGATCACGATGACGAAACCGACGAGAACCCAAAGATTCGTGTCGAGAAGGATGCTCTCGCTCTGCTCGGCGTCCGCCGCGAAGGCCGAGCTGCCCAAAAGCGCGAGAACCACCGCTGTGCTCATCAGTTGACGCATTAGTGCGTTCCTCCGGCAGCCTGCAGGGCTGCGTCGATCGTATCATCGCTCGGCGTTTCGTCGATCAGCGCGACAACGATATCGCGGGTCGTGTCCTTGGCAGCCTCGCGCACGGTGGCGGCCGCTTTGGCAGAGGTTTCCGCGATCCGCGTTTCTGCGGCCTCAATATCGGCGTCGAGTTTCTTGTCCGTCTCAGCCTGCATCGCGCGGATTTCCGCATCGAGCTGATCGCGGGTTTCCGCCGCAATCTTCGAGGCATTCGCGCGGGCATCGGCCAGCGCCTTTTTGTAGCCCGCTTCGGCTTCGTCGGCCTGGCGTTTGAACTCGGCCGCTTTGTCGAAGTCGTCAGCAATCCGTGAGCGTCGTTCTTCGATCACTGAACCCAGGCGCGGCAGAAAAACCCGCGACATGAGCAGATAAAGAACGGCAAAAAACACAAGCAGCCAGAAGACCTGGCCAGCATAGGTGCTGACATCAAGTTGGGGCAGGCCGCCTGTCGCTTCCTCACCCGTGGGATCGGCAGCGAAGGCGGAGCCAGCGAAGGCGAGCGCCCCCGTGGCGCCCGCCTGAAGCCACCGCATCATCGTCATTCTTACGAGAACAGGATGAGGAAGGCGATGACGAGGGCGAAGAGGCCCGTCGCTTCGGTGAGAGCGAAGGCGATGAAGAAGTTACCGGTCAGGCCAGCAGTGGCCGATGGGTTCCGGAAAGCGCCTTGCATGAAGTTACCGAACAGGATGCCGAGGCCGATGCCGACACCGAAAAGAGGGAGAACGGCGAGACCTGCGCCGATGTATTTTGCTGCTTCCGCGTCCATGATTTGCTCCTTGTGCGGGCGAACCGCCCGATCTTGCTGCGGTGGTTAGAAACTAGTGGTGAGGGTGAAGGGCATCCTGAAGATAGATGCAGGTCAGGATGGTGAAGACGAAAGCCTGCAGGAACGCCACGAGGAATTCGAGCAAGAAGACCGCGACAATCCCGAAAAGCGGGACAATCGAGATCACAGAAAGCACGCCGCCAGCGGTCAAAAGGGTGCCGACGAACCCGGCAAACACTTTGAGGACGACGTGACCGGCAAGCATGTTCGCGAACAGACGAACGGCGAGGCTGACGGGGCGCGATAAGAAAGAGATGATCTCGATCGGGACGATCAGCGGCATCAGCCAAAGCGGCACACCCGATGGCGCAAAGATGCTGAGGAAGCCAACGCCGTGCTTGAAGAGGCCATAGATCACCACAAGCCCGAAGCTCAGAAGCGCCAGCGAGAAGGTCACAATGATGTGGCTGGTCGGCGTGAAGGTGTGCAGCTCATGCGGTGAGCCGGGGATCGACGGCAGCAGGCCGAGCAGGTTGCTCAAGAAGATGAAGGTGAACAGCGTAAAGACGAAGGGAAAGAAGATCCGGCCGTCTTCGCCCATCGTGTCGCGCACCATGTTGGCAATGAACTCATAAGCCATCTCGCCCATCGACTGCACACCGCCGGGGATGAGCGCGAGGCGCTTGGTGGCCAGGGTGAAAAAACCAAGCGCGGTCAGAACGCCAATCATCATCCAGAGCGAAGCGTTGGTGAAGGAGATATCCGTCTCACCAAACGAGAACGGGATAATGGTCTGGATCTGGAACTGCTCCATCGGACCGGCGGCGAAAAGGCCGAACAAGAAGGCAAGGAGCGTATCAGTCATCCCCATCGGGACCGTTTCCTTTCTCGCCCGCGGTCAGCCCGCGGTACACCGTGCGCAAACCCGCCGCGAAGCCGAAGGGCATGCCAACAATCAATCCAATGACCGGCGCGCCAAAAAAGCTGCCAATCGCATAGCCAAGCCCGGTTCCGACCAGGACTGACACCACAAACTCCACCGCGACCCGCAAGCCGTCCCCTGCCGAGGCGCCGGGTGACAAACCGGGTTCGGGCTTTGTCTCCTCCCCGCGGGCTTTGGCGATGCGCTCACCAAGCTTGTCGAGGTCGGAGCGCCGATCGTTGTCTTCGTCGCTCATGAGGCCGCAGGCACCGCTCTCAAAGTTGCGCCGCGAAGGAATTCGCCGGGCCCTCTAATCCTGCCCCAGGCCCGGGTCAACGGCGCGACGAGACTTGGCGCCAGAGAAAGGTTTCCGTTTCCGCGCCGCGCGGTTACGAGGGCGGCTATGAACCAATTTTCCGCCGGTGGAGGCGAGGCTGTGCTGCGCTTCCTCGACTCCGATTTTGAAGTGATGCGCCCTGGACGATTCGTCAGATGCGCGGTGACAGACGAGGTTATCCCGTTGAGCGGATTGCGTTATTGGAGCGTCGACCGGCAGGAAGCCTATGTCGATGCGGCAGCGGCCAACAAAGCGCGCGATGAGGCGCTGGCCAAAGGGGAGAGTTTCTAGAATGTGGCGAGCTTCAATTCTGGCGATGGCGCTGGTTGCCTGTGCGAGTGCGGCGGATCAGCCGCCCCCCAATTTGAGCCCGACGCGGACAAGCACCGACAATGATTCGGCTGACGATCTGCCAGAGCTAACGGAGTTGGGCCCATCGGTGGAGATGGAGCGCGGCTCGTTGACGCAAGGGGGCCTGACCTTTTGGCGGACCGAGCCTGGCAGCGAGGCCTTTCTCAACGGCAGGCTGATCGAGGTCGACCGCGACGGCTATTTCGTCGCTGGCTTCGGACGGGACTATGAAGGCCCGGCCGAGCTCCGCGTCATCTTTCCCGACGGCACGACGGAGACACGGGACCTCATCGTTGACGATCGTGATTTTCCTGAGAGCCGGATCACCATTGCCGATGACACCAAGGTCAATCCCTACTCGCCCGAAGACCTCGCGCAGATCGCCGAAGAGCGTGAGCTCAAGAATGCGGCCCGGGAGAACGTCGCCCGCACAGCCTATTGGCGCGCCGGGTTCGACTGGCCCGTCCGAGGGCGGATCAGCGGCGTCTTCGGATCGCGCCGGATCTACAATGGTGAGCCTCGTCGGCCGCATTCCGGCGTGGACGTGGCAGCTCCTCCAGGCATGACGCCGATGGAATTTCAGGGCACGGACATCCGTGCGCCGTCGTCGGGCGTTGTAACCTTGGCAGAGCCCGATATGTTCTTTGAGGGCGGCACGATCTTTATCGATCACGGGCTTGGTCTTGAATCGACGCTTCTCCATCTCTCTCGCGTCGATGTGCGCCCCGGCCAGGTGGTGAACAAAGGCCAAGTGGTGGGCGCTGTTGGCATGAGCGGCCGCGCAACGGGTCCGCACCTTCACTGGGGTCTCAACTGGAACGGTCAGCCGCTCGATGCGGCGCTCGTCGTTGGTCCTATGGTGTTGGACGACCAGTAGGCCTATTGGCCATCGCGTATGCGGAGCGGGGCGTAGAGCCGCTCCGTCACGTTCATCGCATCGAAGCTCTCGTTGCGAAGCCGCTGCTGCGCGCGCCTGGAGCATGAGTAGTACTCGGCCGCAGCGCCACGGAAACCCCGGTTGAAGGCACCGATCATCGCCTCGCGGGTGAAGCGCGGCGGGCTTTCCCCATCGATGATCTGTTTCATCCGTTCACGGTAGAGATCACCCTCGCGGGTTTGCGGACAGACTTGAGCCAGCCGGTGTAGCGTGCCTAAGTGCTGCGCGAGAAGAATGAGGTCGCCTTGGCGGCTCGCGAAATGCGATTTCGCTTCGGGCGGGCCCATCAGCTGGCCAGCGATGCTCTGCGCCAGCATCATGGCGGCGAGAAGTGGGGCCGAGAGGGCCATCAGTCGTCGCCAAAGAAACGCAGCGCGCCTTGCACGGCGCGGCGTGTCTCATCCCAGGCGACGCGCGACAGGGCCTCAGCCAGCGAGAGGAACTCAGCATCCATCGCATCGTCTCCCGCCTTCACCTCACCGCTCACGTAACGGGCGGCATAGTCGACCATCACGTGGTGCTTAGCGCTCTCATGGGACGGGAGCGCCTCGAAGGCGCCAATCAGGCCGATGGGTTCACAGATAATGCCGGTCTCTTCCTCGACCTCGCGGGCGATCGCTTTGTAGAGGCTTTCCCCATACTCGACCTTGCCGCCGGGGATGGACCAGTGGCCTTTGAGTGGCGGGCGCGCCCTCTGGATCAGCAAGACCTCCTGTCCCCTCATCACCACAGCGCCGACGGCAAGGATGGGGCGGGTTTCCGTCATGGCGAATCTCCTGGACCTGTACCGCTGGCTACGCCCTCCGTCGCTGTCCGTCACGCGGGGGCTGGGAAGAAAAAGCGGTTCAGACCATTGATATCTGGCGTCTTGGAACAAAAATACCCAGCTAACTCGGAAGGATGGGCTCATGATCCGGTTTCTTGCGTCTGTTGTCGTTCTTGCTTGGGGCGCGGCTCATGCCGCTGATCCCCTTACCGCTCGTGACATCGAGCGCTTCATCGCCGTCGGTCAGACCCTGGAAGCGCTCGATGAAACCTATCCCGATATCGACATCGATATGCCGGAGGACGATCCCCAGGAGCTTCTGGAGACGTTGATCGACGAAGATGGAGAGCTGCACCTCTTCGCGGTGATCTCGGAACAGCTGGCTGGCCACCCCCAGGCTGGCAAGGATTTCCAGGCGGCGCTGCGCGAGGAGGGTTTCGCGTCGACGAGCGAGTTTGGCAGTCTTGGCGACCGGATCACGACGACCATGTTCGCCCTCAACTTCTCGGCCAGTGATCTTGAGGACCTGCGGCAGATCGGTGATTTGCCCGAGAGCATCATCTCGTCGCTGCCAGCTGAAATTCGCTCGATGATGCAGCGCGCGCAGCTTTTCGCCACCACGATCGATAATGTTCCGTCATCGGACAAAGAGACGCTCCGACCCTATCAGAACCAGATCGAAGGCCTAGGCGGCGACTTCGGCGGCTGACTTCCATGTCGGTTTTGTTCGGCGCAACACCATGGTCGTAGACCTAGAAATCGACGTGGTGCCGAGTTTTGGTTACGGCTGGTCGCATGCCGATGGTCGGCGCCTGCCTGAGCCTCGGCAGTTCCAGTTGAAGATTTCCAAAGTCGGCATCGGCCACTGGACCGGCTTGGTCACTACGCGTGACCATCCGTTCGAAGGTCGCCTGGTGGTGCTGACGCAGAGGCACCGTCCGTGGGACGGTGCCGTCAATGTCGTCGTCAATAACGCAGAGCCAAGCACCTCAATCTACGGCTTTGCGACAGTCGATCCAGACCTAGCTGTGGCCCGCTAGACTCCCAAAAACTGGCCGCGCAGGTCACAGGTATCGGCGCCGCCGACCTCATCCCAGTTGTTGGTAAGCCACGTGTCAGCCGCTTCCCGGCCGATGGCTTTGAGCTCTTTGAGGAAATTGAGGTCGGTATTGTATTTGGTCGGCAGCGGATAGTCCTTCAGCATCTCATCCGCACGGATTGAGTGATAGCGAATGTCTGAGAGCTGATCTTTGTACTCGTCCTTAAGCCAGCCTTCGCGCAGCAGCTTTTGAACAAAGGTGATGGCCCGCATCTCCTTCAGGAGGGCAGCGTTGAAGGTGATTTCGTTCAGCCGGTTGTCGATGTCCGGTACGGTCGTTGGAATATCATCCCTATACATCGGATTGATATGGACGACCAGCAAGTCCTCTACCTCGGTCTCATAAAAGAGCGGCCACAGCGACGGGTTGCCCATATAGCCGCCATCCCAGTACGCCTCGCCATCAATCTCCACCGCCTGGAACAGCTGCGGCAGGCAGGCCGACGCCATCACCGCGTTGCTGCAAACCTCTTCGCGGTGGAAGACACGCACTTTGCCCGAGCGGACATTCGTGGCACTGACGAACAGCTTGATCTTGTTGCATCGCTGCAGGGCCTCGAAATCAACGATCCGCTCAATCAGATCTTTGAGGGGGTTCCAGTTCATCGGATTGAGCTGGTAAGGCGAGAAAGCCTTGGTCGCCGCCGACATCGCTTGGTGCGACCAAAACCCCTGCAGACTGTTCGTGGGCAGGTCGAAGGGGTTCGTGAGCTTGCTGACCTCCTCCCAGAACTCATCAAGCTTGTCCCGACCACCTTGGTCATCGCCGATATGAATACCGTAGGCGATGACCGCCGCGTTCATCGCGCCAGCAGACGTTGCGGTGATGGCGTTGAGATGGACCTGCTCGCTCTCGAGCAAGCGATCGCACACGCCCCAGGTGAAGGCCCCATGGGCCCCGCCGCCTTGAAGGGCGAGGTTGATCGACTTGCGCGCCTTATCCATCAGTGGGCCAACCAACCGCCATCGACCGCGAAAGGATAGCCCGTCGCGCCGGACCCCGCGTCTGAGCAGAGATAAACCAGCATGCCGGTGAGGTTCTCATAGGTGATGAACTGCTTGGTTGGCTGCTGCGCCAGCATCACTTTTTCTTTCACCTCTTCTTCGGTCATGTCGCGTGCTTTGGCGGTGTCGGCCAGCTGCGCTTCGACCAGCGGCGTCAGCGTGTAGCCGGGGCAGATCGCGTTGCAGGTGACGCCGTACTCAGCGGTCTCGAGAGCCACGGTTTTCGTCAGGCCCACCACGCCGTGCTTGGCGGCGACATAGGCGCCCTTGAAGGGTGAGGCTGTTAGTCCGTGAGCGGATGCAATATTGATGATACGGCCAAAGCCGCGGGCTTTCATGCCAGGCAGCGCCGTTTTGATCGTGTCATAGTTGGAGGTCAGGTTGATCGCGATGATCCGGTCCCATGTCTCGTCATCATACTCGTCAACCGGTGCGACTTTCTGAATACCCGCATTGTTGACGAGGATATCGACACGGCCATGGGCCGCTTCGGCGCCGCGGATCAGCCCCTGGATCTCCGCTCGCTTGGTCATATCAGCGCCATCATAGCGGACATCGACGCCATACTCGCCAGCGATCCGTGCACGGTTGCTTTCAATCTCGTCGGGGTCGCCAAAACCGTTCAGCGTGACATCGACGCCTTGCGCCGCGAGGCCTTCAGCGAAGGCGAGCCCAATTCCTGAGGTCGATCCAGTGATGACCGCTTTACGGCCGCGAAGATCGTCAAACATGTGCGGTTGCTCCAACAAATCTGCCTCTTGGCCATTAAGGCTTCGGGCCTTCGGCGCCAAGCGCGAGAAGCGGTTCTGATGGTTTCTCGGGACTTAACCTTAGGCCAGAAATGTCGAGGGTTACCGCCAACACAACTTTAAAGTGAATAGGGTAACGCTTTCTCCAGAACGTTTTGGAGGTTAGCGATGAAAAAGGTACTCGGCTCTGCCCCAGTGCTTTTGCTCGCGATGGGTACGGGGTTCGCGCAGACGGACGATGTGATTTTCAACGCGACGGTGTCGGACAGCTGCACCGTCGTGGCGGATACAAACGGGACGTTGGGTTTGAACGGCGACGGGACTGTCCTTGCGAGCACGGAAGGCGGCGGGTCCGCTGGTCAGGCGACGATCACCGCGACGAACACGACATTCAACGTGACAATCGACAACGTCACCGCGTTCACGACGGGTCCGGCTGACGCAGATACGAACACCAACTTCGCGACGACCTATGATGCGAGCGGTGCGACGACCGCGTCCGGTGTTGCTGGCGCGACGCCGACCAACCTTGGCTCCGGTGTGACCACGCTCGCGGTGAATGCGAGCGCCACCAAGACCTCGGGCATCTTCTCGGCTGGCACCTACTCGCTCACGGCGACCGTCCGATGCGCGCCGTAATTGCCATCCTCGTCTCGCTCACCCTGGTCGCTGGGGTGAGCCGTGCACAGAGCATCTCGCCGATGGAGGCCGATGTGGTCACCTTTAGCGATCTCGGTGCCGTACGCGCGTCCCTGCGCAATCCCTATGCGGATGCGCGGCGGTTTGAGATTGAGGCCTTCGACATGAACTGGAACGCTGTTGACGATGTGCGTCTGACGCGCTCGCGCTTGTCCCTCGCCCCAGGTGGTCAGACATCGTTGCTCGCGGTCTTGCCGCTGGCAGGTGAGGACGAGCGGGCGATCTATCTGTGCGCCACGTCGGTGCCCTATCGGCAGTCAAGCGCCGGCGTCAGGGGGCAAGTATGCGGACGATTTCGCGTCATCCACCGGTCCTTCTAGCCGTCTTGGCCGCGGCGTCAGCCGCAGCATCCGCGCAGCAAGAGGTGACACAAGGCAGCCAACCGATCGTGGTGCCGTCGCAAAGCTCTGTCTTTAACCAGAACAGTGTGAACCTACCCAACGCGCCCGTGACCACGGGGCAAGACATCGTTCGCGGCGCTGATGGGACGAGCTGTCAGTCGGCGATTGCCTCCGGTGGGCCTTATCTCGACGTCGGGGTGCTCCAAAGCCAGGACTTCTATGAGCGCGACAGCGCCGCGGTTTACGGCAGGATCGTGATCCCGATCGGTAAGCGCGCCAAGCGTCTTGATTGCACCAAGCTCTATCAGCTCGAGATTGAGCGCATGAGGATGGAGCTTGAGCTCCTCCGTATGGGGACAAGCTATACGGCGATGCCTGTGGGCCTCCAGAACAGCGAGCAGGCGCCGACGCAGGTCGAGGGCTTCACGGTCGGTGGCCCGAGCCAGGGCCGCGTTCAACAGCGGACGGAAAGCCGCCCAGCGCCTCCGATGCCCAGCCCGCCGCCGCGACAGCCGGTCGTTATCCCCAAGCCAGAGCCCGAGGAGGATATCGACCTCGTTTCCATGCGGCGGACACAGAGCAATGTCTTGACGCCAGAAGGTTACTACGCCCAGGCCGGAGCTTTTGGCTCGCGTGAGAGCGCTGATCTGCGGCTTCTCTCAGCGTTCACGTCGTCGGGCTATACCCGAGGGCACATCAAGCCGCAGATCATCGGTGGACAGACACTATTCCGCGTCATGCTTGGCCCCACCACCGAGCGTGAGGCGCAGCAGCTTTGCCGTTCGATCCCTGGTGACTGCTTCGTTGCCGAACAGGACGGCTCAAGTGCTTAGGCTGTCTGCTTGTCCTCGCCGTAAGCGTCTTTGAGCACCCGAACGATTGTGTCGTTGCCCTCGCGCAGGGCATCATCGAGCGGGGAGTTGCCCCAACGGTCGATGGGTCGGATCTCTGGGCAGATCGACATGAGGTAACGCACCGCCATCTCCTGTCCCTCGCTGGCCGCGAGATGTAGCGCCGTCCGACCATCGTAATCGGCCGTACAGGGATTGATGCCGCTGGCGACGAGACGGCGCAGCTCGCCAATATCGCCGCGGGAGGCCGCGCTGCAAAGATAGGCGGACTGATCGGCGGCGCGTTCGACGGAGGGGCGGCGCGGGTCGATCAGGCTCTGGTCCTGGACCATATTGGCATAGGTGTGAAACGCGTAGCGCTCCACCAGTTTCTTGGAGAATTCGACGCCGCGTACGGAGTTGCCGAGCTTATCAAGGCGCGGGCTGTAAAGCGCGATACCGCACACACCGGGCACCACCATATAAAGCGCTCCGGACACGCCTGACTTAGCGGGGATGCCAACAGAGAACGCATACTCCCCCGAGAAATCATACATGCCGCAAGAGTACATCAGCGACAGACAGTCTTTCACGGTCGCGCTTTGCAAAACTTGCTTATTGGTGGTCGGACAAATACCGCCATTGGCAAGCGTGCCGGCGAGCACCGCCATCTGCCGCACATCAACGGTGATCGAGCAGTTCTGGAAATAGAAATCGAGCGTGTTGATAATATTCGTGTTGGGAGGAAAAGCACCTTTCTCGCGCATGAAATAGGCGAGGGCGAAATTCCGGTCGGCCGTCTCTTTTTCTGAAAGGAAGATAGTGTTGTCGAAGCCGCAGGTCCGACCGCCGCAGAGCGCCTTCCAGATTGTCATCACATGATCGAACCGATCAGCAAGGCTCCGCTCCGGTTTGATGAGGGAGGCGCACATGATCGCGCCGGAGTTGATCATCGGGTTGTGCGGTAGGCCCTGCTCGTTCAGCGTCAGCTCGTTGAAGCCTTGGCCTGATGGTTCGCGTCCGACATGTTGGTGCACGTGGTCACGCCCAAGGTCATCAAGCGCAATCGCATAGCTCACAGGCTTACAGGTCGACTGCACACAGAAGGTTTCTTCATCATCGCCGAGCGAGAATTGCTGTCCGTCAACGGTGCAAACCGCAAGGGCGAAGAGGTCGGGGTCCACCCTCTCCAGCTGCGGAATATAGCTTGCCACTTGGCCGCCGCGGTTTTCTGCGACGCCGTGAAAGATCTTGCCGACCTGATCGCGGAAACCAGCGAAGTTCGGGATGACAAAGTCGCCTGACAGGCCGCGCGCGATCAGGGTCGCGTTCTCCGGCGCCACGACCTCGGCAAACTTCGCCAAATCAAGCTCATCGCGCCGATTGAGCCGCTTGAGATTGCGCATTGTCTCTTTGATACGCTTGTCGCGCTCGTCCAGGCCGCAGGCCTCGAAAGCCGCGAGCACGTCACTGACAAGGATCGTCTCCGATCCGTCGCGCAGGATGGCTTGGAAGATCTTATCCACGACGGAATCCTGGTTATGCGATCCCAGGTTAACAATGTCGGCGCTCATCGGCGAAAATCCCACTGACGATCTCTGGACCCTTGTGTTTCCAGAGACTTCCGTCGCTCCATTTTATGACCTAGCGAGGTCCGTCAAGCGCAGAATCGCTCTCTCGCATTGCGAAATCGTCGAATACGCATCGTGTCGACGAAAGGGCTAGGAAGAGGCGGCAAGAGGTGGTCTACCCACTCTCATTCTGTGCGCCGCAACATATCAGAAGGACGGCTATTATGCGCATTTCCGAGGTCCCTGTGGGTGAGAACCCGCCCGAAGACATCAATGTGATCATCGAAGTGCCGCTCGGAAACGAGCCGATCAAATATGAGTTCGACAAGCCATCGGGCGCGATCTTTGTCGACCGCTTTCTCTACACCGCGATGCGCTACCCTTGTAACTATGGCTTCATCCCGCACACGCTCTCCGGCGATGGCGACCCGGTCGACGTGATGTGCCTCGGTAACCGGCCCTTGGTACCGGGCTGCGTCTTGCGTGCGCGCCCGATCGGTGTGCTGATCATGGAAGATGAGGCAGGCATTGACGAAAAGCTGCTCGCCGCGCCGCATCCCAAGCTGACGCGCTTTTACGACAATATCGAGACCCATGAGGATGTCCAGCCGATCCTCCTTGAGCGGATCTGGCACTTCTTTGATCACTACAAAGATCTTGAGCCCAACAAATGGGTGACGGTGAAAGAGTGGAAAGGCAAGGACGAGGCCCAACGTCTGATCCAAGAAGGCATTGCTAGCTATAAAGAGGACTGATCGTCCTTGGAGATGGTGCTGACACGCCATGCGCGGCTCGCGGCTGAGCGGCGCGGCATCAAGCGTGTATGGCTGCGCCGCCTCGCGCACCGGCCTGATACGAGAGCGCCTGGCGACCGTTTCCGCACAGAGGTTTGGCGGCTCGCTCTTGACGATCTCGATGGCCAAACCCTTGTCGCCGTGATCCGGCCAACCCGGCGCAAACTTCTTCTGATCACGGCTTATCTGGAAGGCGCTTAGGCGGTTGCCGCTTCGGCCTTGGCCGCCTCTTCGTCGAGAAACACCGAGCCCGCATTGCGGCCAGCCTCAAACAGGGTCCTGACGACACGCGGGGTGGGCAGGCCCTCCATGGATCGGCCAGGCAGCCAATCATGCAGCGCGATTTCTTTGAGATGCTCGGCCTCACGGCCTAAGGCCTCGAGCTCATTGTCGAGCGGCCTTGCGAACAGGAATTGTTGCAATTGCCGCTCGATCTCGGTGGTCTTTGTCGGGATCTTGTCGATGCCGCTGGAAAGAAGACGCACAAGGATGACCGTTGGCGCGCCTGCGAGAAGCGGCGCGATCGGCGGGTTGGACGTGAGGCCCCCGTCCCAATAGGGCTCGCCGTCGATCATCACGGGCGCCTGCACCTGCGGCAAGCAGGCCGAGGCCCAGAGGGCATCGTGTGAGATATGGGCGTTGGAGAAGATCCGTGCCCGGCCACTTGGCACATGGGTGGCCGCGATCGCAATGCGCGGTGCGGTGCCACTTTGCAGCGCCTCGATATCGACATGCTTGGCGATGATGTCACGCAAAGCATCGCCGCCGCGGTTGCGCGAGGGCAGGGGAAGGCGAAAACCGGTCAGCCGTTCACTGATCGTTTGTGGCGTCAGAAGCGCCTGCGCCGTGGCTGCGATGCCAGCGACATCGCCCCAAAAGGCCGATAGCGCCTCGCGTGCTTCCTTGCGTCCGCCTGTCACCATGCCGGTTGACAGCACCGCCGCGTTGAGCGCGCCAGCAGACGCGCCGGACAGCTTGACGATCGGGCGTGCGTCGAGCTCCAAGAACGCGTCGAGTACGCCCCAGGTGAAGGCGCCAAGCGGCCCGCCGCCCTGCAGCGCAAGGTTCACGCCGGGCTCGACAGGCGTCAGCGTCTCCGCCGCCCGCGACAGGAACCGGCGTGGCCCAAGCTCTTCAAGGAGCCGGCGCAAGGCTTCAGTGGCAGCGTTCATAGGCGCTAGCTTGTTCCCCTAAGGCTTAAGACGCACGTACAACATAACTCGACAAATATCCTTACGCGCGCGTGAAAAAGTGACCTGCAACTTGATGGAGCACCATTCTTGGGCAAAAGAGAGAACGTTTTGGTTTGTGACTTCGGCGATGGTCGTGGCGGCGAGGCGTTGGTTTTTGCCTTTGATGGTGATGGTGGTCTTGCTGACCCGCACTTCATCGCTGAAGAGCTGAAGATAGCTCTTTCTGAACGCTGGTCCGTTGCTTGTCTGATCGAACTAAAAGCGACCAAAAATGGCATACGGAAGACATCAATACCGATAGGTAACGCCGAGCATGGCGCTGTTTCCCGAAGCGTCTCGGCCAGTGCCAGAGAACACGCCTCCTGCATCGAAGTGACCGCCATAGGCGATGAGGACGAGGCTCTCTGTCAGACTGAACCGGGCCGTGAAGCCGGAGTCGACACCGACAAAGTTACCGTCGCCTGTGTTGCCGGGGAGTAGCTCCGTGTTGAACAGCGTATAAAGAGCGTCCGCTCGTTCCGCCCTCCAGAAGGCGTGTACGTAAGGCGTTACCCGTAGTCGGCCTCCGATCTGGAAAGGCACCGATACCTTGGCCCAGGTCAGATTGCCTGGGCCCAACGGCTGCGTCACATCTTCATAAACAAGGCCGGAGGCTGCAGGGACCAAAAAGCTCGTGACCTGGCCGTCTGTTGGGTCGTCGTCGCCTGTGCTGTGCAGGAATTCGATCGTTGGTCGGGGCGATCCGGGTACGTTCAAAAGCGATCTGGTGAGGCGGCCGCCGACCTGAAATCCGCTAATTTCCTCGTCCGTCGCATCGACAGACCCGGATTGGACTGTACCCTCAATGTCCCAGGACCAGTGCTCGAAGGCCTGCCCGTATGCACGCGCACCTGCATAATGACGGATGATCTCCGAAGGTCCGGCCGACGTGGGAACATCGTCCCGTTGCCAGCTGAGGCCATAAAGATCGAGATTGATGCCTTTGACGCCGCCGCTTGAATACACACCGCTGAAACTCACGCTATCGTCAGTATGGTTATCAAACGAGCCATCACCGTCCTCAACGCCCACAAAACCAAAAGCGTCTGTTACCCACGAACCGCGCCGGTAGCGCACCATCATGCCGTCATAGTCGTCACGGATAAAACGTCCGGCTCGGATGGCAAGGACACGTCCGGCGCCATAGTGCAGTTCTTGGCGCCCGACCCTGATCAGAAGGTCGTTGCGCGATTGCCCCAACGCGTCCCCTGCCGCGACCTCCAAGAACCCTTGATGGAGATCGAGAGAGTCGCTGATGGCACCTGGCTTGGGCCCGTTCCGGCCTTGAACACTGGCATGCTTCAAGGCACTATAGATTCGTACACGATCGTTAAAAGTCGCTGACGCCCATGGTGTCGCTAGTAGAAAGACAGATCCATCGCGACCTGGAATGTTGCCAAAGGCTTCGTTTTCAAAGTGTTCGAAGTGAAGCCTCGCATCCAAGCCTACCGAGGTTGTTATTGAACCATTCGGCGTCAAACGTCGTGACTTGAGTGAAGGGACGTCCGCCCCTCTGATACGCCAGTCCTCATCCTGCGGAAGAAAAGCCCTCGTTGCGTGGTCTTGAACGGTGCCGGGCGTCCGCGGTTGGACGTCGATTTTTGGTTCCGAGGTCGCCAGAACAACAAGCAGAAGGACAGTCAGCATGGTTCCAGCTCCCAATGAGTATCTCGAGATCGAAGGGCGGGGCCTGGAGCGCAGCAGTCACGCTGGACCCCAGGCCGTTGCTCTGTTCAGAGCGCGGTTAGTTCGAGGACTGCGAATGCGCGAAGTAGCTCTCGATCACCGCACCATATTCGGGCGTGACCAGGGAATAAGCCTCGGCCATCACTGGCGTGTTCTCTTCGTCCCATGTGTCATGGACCTGGCTGAGGACAGAGAAGGTGCTCTCCACGATGACGCCGGCTTGCTGCAGCCGAGCGATGGTCGTTTGGCTCGCAAGGTCTGAATAGTCACCAGACGCATCAATGACCGCGATCACGTGATAGCCCTCTTGAGCCATTTCGATCGCCGGGAAGGCAACGCAGACGCTCGTCAAAATACCGGAGATAACGACCGTTTTGCGTCCTGTCGCTTCGACGGCTTCGCGGATCCTTGGGTCGTCCCAAGCATTGATTGGTCCCGACCGGTTGATCACGTTGGCTGACGGCGCGTTCTCCGTCACTTCAGCAATCAGCGGTCCGTTCGGACCCGTAGGGACCGATGTGGATGCGATGACCGGAATGTCGAAGAACTCCGCGACCATTCCTTTTGCGGCCACGTTGCGGCGGAGCTGGGTCTGATCGATGTCGTTGACGATCTGCATCAGACCGGCCTGGTGGTCGAGCATGAGAAATACGGTGTCGTTAGGGTCGAGAAGCCGCTGGCCATTCTCGGTCACGGGTACCGCTTGGGCTGTAGGCGTTGATTGGGCGCATGCTGGGGTCGCGAGGAGTCCGAGCGCTGTTGCCGCGATGGCGACGCTTCGCATGGGAGCTTTGAGAAACTGAGTGAACATGGGGCTTCCTTTCCTAGGGTCAGGCGTGATGAGTTTTCGCGGGGGTGATGTGAGTCCCACGCGCGCTCCGCGAGATGCGGCGTGTGAGAGCCTTGGTCGCCAGCTGCGCTTGGCAGGACCGAGCTCGTTGGATCGTCTGATGCGGATCATTCCGGGCCCTCCCTTTCATGCTGCCGACGATGACAGGCAGATGGAGCGGAGGGGGGCGGGTTTCTTTCAGATCGGTGCTGCGAATTCTCGATCTGTGCGAAAACTTCACTCGAGGTGTTGTGATGCCCATGGGCACGCGCCACCTCATGGTCATGAAACGGACCGATGAACCCAAGACAACCAAGTCGCCGGAGCAGTCTGCTGGGGAAAACCGGGGGCCCTTTGACGCTATCCCCGTCAGCGCCTTGCCCGACTGGGATGACGTTGCAACAGCCCCAGGCATGCGATTTGCTCTGCATGCGCCCCTGAAGTTTGAGCTCGCGTGCAAGATCGACGCCTATCTGATCATTGCTCCTTATGCGCGAGCGATCCTCGACATCTCCGTGGACGAGGGTCCGGTCCTACGCAGAACAATTCCAGCTGGATCCGGCTACATCATTCCTCCTGGCGTCACGATTCGTAGTCAGATGGTTGAGCCCGTCGAGTTTCTCTTTGTTGAGGCCGAACCGGAGCGCGTCGAAGCCATATTCAGAAAGGTTGCCGGCGATCGCTCTTGGGCACCCGTGCTCATCGAGAGCTTCACTGACGCGGGCTTTGCGGCCCTTATGGCCGAGATCCGCCGGTCACTTTTGGGAGATCCTCTGAACGAACCAGCCTATCTCGCCGCGCTGGCGGAGAGCGTTTTCGCGCGCTTAGGCTGCCAATACGCGGGTATGGCACTGAAAGCGCCAAGCGGCAAGGAATCCCTTGCACCTGCCGTCTTGAAGCGCACCCTTCAGACCGTGGACGAACGAATTGCAGAAACGCTGAGCGTCGAAGGCCTTGCTCGTGACGCCGGTCTGTCGCGATCCCACTTCTCTCGTGCCTTTCAGGCTTCCACCGGTGAAAGCCCTCAGGACTTCATCATTGGACGTAGGGTGAACAAAGCACGTGAACTTCTGGCCAACACCGATATCTCTCTTGCTGAGATCGCAACGAAGATCGGCTTCTCCAGCCAGGCTCACTTTTCAACCGTCTTCAAGAAAAAAATGGGGCTGGCGCCTGGCAAGTATCGCAAGGCGTTTAGAGCGCAAGAGGACTGACGCTGCCGATCTGCCATGAAGATACACGGTTTGCATAGGGTCCAGATGAGACCTGGAGCAAATATCCGGTCCTGCGGCTTTCAAGACCTATGCTGACGAACGGCAGCTTCTCATAATGCACAGACTAACGGCTAAGAAACACACCGTGATCGACTTGATGTTCTTCGCTGTTGACGGCTGAAAAATCACTGCTGCTTGCAGGCCGCCGCCGCGTAGGCGCTACTCTGTGATCTCACCGATAGCCAAACCATAGGCGCTTATTGCCCCCGAGCTGGCAACATAGCAGCGGTTGGCCGAGAACGACGTGAGAGAGAGACTCACCTGAGGCGAAGGGCGCGACATGCATTCACTCACCTACAAAATCAAAGACCAGCGCAAACTCGCCTAGAAGCGCGCGAACCTCGTCCACCTGCAAGGTTCTCACGCGTGTGACGAGGCCGCGGTCTGCGTCATGGACGACCTCAACATCGGCATACTGATCGGATTGATCCAACTTGTCTTTGATGACCCGCCGAATGGCGAGAGCGCGAAGCGAGGGTTTGTGGATCTTCCCGACAGCTGTCACAGGCAAGGCGTCCATGACTTCTAGATAAACCGGTGACGCGGCTCTCTCTGGGATACGTTCCTTGGCCCACTGTCGTAGAGCCTCGGGATCCATGTCAGTGCCTGGATGAAGCTGTACGTAGGCCGCCGGGAGCTCGCCTGCATAGGCGTCAGGCTGCGCGATGGCGGCTGCGAGCGCCACGGCTTCGTGTTCTTCGAGCGTATTTTCAATCATGCTTGGATCGATGTTATGCCCCCCACGAATAATTACGTCTTTGGAGCGACCGGTAATCCAAAAGTACTGGTCTTCGTCCTGCCGCCCCAAGTCACCCGTATTCAGCCACCCATCAGAGCTCAGGCCGCTATCGGCGCGCTTGTGGTAGCCAGGAAAGACGCTTGGGCCGCGGATAACGATCGTGCCGACTTCATTCGTGTCGCAGAAGCGCGTAATGACTCCGTGTGCATCTAATGTGGCACACTGCATTTCAAGGTACGGCATCCGCAGTCCGATGGAGCCGACGCGTTTCTCACCGCCGAGCGGGTTTGTGGTGGCCACCACAGTGCTCTCCGTCAGCCCATAGCCTTCTAGGAGCTCAACACCGGAATATTCAACGAAGTTCCGAAACAGCTCAGGCGAAAGCGGCGCAGCGCCGACCGCTGCAAATCGAAAGGACGATAAGTCAAGCCCATCGTTTGGGACCGACATCAGGGCCGAGTAGATCGTCGGTACACCTGACATCGAATTGGCGCCAAAGTGATCGATGACTTCCCAGAGGTTGTCGATCACGCCGGGACCGCGAAAGCCCATGGGGCTAACCATGATTTGCGCCACGCCAGCGAGCATGGACGCGAGACCTGTCACGATCACGGCGTTCACGTGAAAGAGGGGTAGGCCGACCACGGCCTTCTCGCCAGCTTCGAAGGGCGTGACCCTTGAGATCGCCCATGCATTGAAGACCTCATTTTCATGTGTATGGGGAGCTAGTTTTGGTGTGCCTGTCGTTCCACCCGTGTGGAACAGCGACGCTATGTCGGATGGGCTGAATGTTCGTTCAAAATTCAACGCTTCGTCCGGTTGCTGATCCCGCGCATCTTGGAAACACAGAATAGGCTTTCCCTTAGGTGTATCTGATGGCATCGTGGCCCGCGGCATCCCAAAATAATGTCCGGGGTCGACATAAACCACGGTGGTGACGTGGTGCAGCTCATCCGCGATGGCGATGATGGGATCCCATAGGTCGATCGTGGGCAGCGGCGGTGTCGTGACGATCACTTTAGTTTCAGCTGCGATCAGCAGCTTACGGATTGTCCCTGGTTCGAGGAGCGGATTGATCGCGTTGACGATCCCGGCAGCTTCAGCACCCCAAATGACCTCCTGTGTCTCCGGAAAGTTCGGTAGGATGTATGAGACGACGTCAGAGCGGCCGACATCCAACGTGCGGAAGAGGTTAGCCGTTCTGGTGACTCGCTTGGCGAACTGCTGGTAGGTGACAGTATACGGATCTTCACTGGCCGTTCCCAACGGTAGGAACATGATCGCGGGTAAGTCACCATAGCGCGCTGATGCGTCTTGGATAATGTCAAATGTGCTGATATGCGGACAGTGCTCACGCCATGGCGTGCGTTCGATGTCTTCGATGTCTTTGATCGTTTTGATGAGTGGATATCTGGGCACGGTTCTCTCCGCCAAATTATTGCCAAGGCGTTGCTGAACGTAGGTTCGAGTGCTGATCATCAAGCCCGCTGAAGGGAACTGGCCGACGCTTTGCGCCGGCCATTGAGAGCTGGAAGGCAAGGAGGGGCCCTTCCAACCCTACTCGCTGGTGGCGTCAGAAGTTGAGGCTTAGCTCAACGCCATAAGTACGCGGTGCCCCTACCACGCAGCGCTGAGGCGTTTGCAGGTTGATCGTACCGTTCAACTGGCCGCCGAAGGGCTGATCAAATATCGCGGTGCAATACCCTTTATCAGCGAGGTTTCTGCCCCAAAACGTGAGGCGCCAGTCGCCATCTGCCGAAGCGATACCCACGCGCGCATTGAACAGTGAGTAGGCGTCTTGAATGGATTGCGGATTGTTATTGGTATTGGCCCCAAGGTTCTGCTCACCGATGAATTGCGATTCGCCCCTCACGAAGTATTCCAAGTTGGTGGCTGCCAATTGATCCGTCCAATCGATAACGAGTGATCCCTGAATATCCGGTGAGTAATGGGCTTCACCGCCGGTGAGGTCTTGCACCGGCCCACCGGGCAATGGCGAAGCGTTCTGGTAATCGAGGAACTCAGAGTCCAGGAACGACAAGCCACCATTCACCGTGAGTTGGTCGCGCGGCGCCCAAATGACATCGGCTTCGACACCTTGCTGGCGCAGTTCTCCGACATTCCGTGTAATGAACGAAATACCATCAAAAGCACGGTCTTGGTAGTCTTCCAGGTCCATACGGTAGGCTGTGATATTGGCTTGCAATGTGTTGTTCAGCAGCTGGCTTTTGATGCCGATTTCGATATTATCAGAAGTTTCTGCATTGAATACACGTTGATCAGCGGCCAGAGCTGGGAATGTCCCTTGTGTGTTGAAGCCGCCACCCTTGTAGCCGGTGGAGTAGGTCGCAAAAACCATAACATCCTCGGTGGGGAACCAGCTGGCGTTTGCAAAATAGGTGGTCTGGCTGTCGTTGATCGTCGTGGCAGGCAGTACCTCTGCTTCACGAATGCTCAGAGCCGTGACAAAAGGATTGTTCACGGTGCTGGTGAACTCGCCGTCCTTTTCTTCGTCCGTCCAACGTAGGCCACCTGTGAAGGCTAGCTTTTCGTTCGGGCGCCATGTGCCTTGCCCGAAGAGAGCGTAGCTTTGAAGGTCTTGCGAAAAATCAGCTTCCGCAGCGCCCACCTGTTGCCCGGCAGCGCAGGACTGGGCTGCCCCAATCCCGGCGAGGCCAGCGACCACGGGGATGCAGAATTGCTCGCCGAGGTCAGAGCTATCAAAGATATCGTAGCTCTCATCGTAATAGAAAGCGCCCAGGACATATTCAAAATCGCCGCCAGTCGGAGATAGCAGCTGCACTTCCTGACTGAATGTGCTGTTCTCAAACTCTTGAGCGCGAGGGAAGAGCTGAGCTGGGAACCTCAGCGAGCTGCCGAAGTTCGTAGCTTCCCACTCTCGATGCGATGTGATCGAACGAAGCGTGTGGCCAGAAGCGAGGTCATAATCAGCGTGTACGGAAAGGCCCCATTGGGAATCATCTGAGAAATCTCGGTGATCCTGATAAATCTCCTGGTCAAAAGGGTCAGCGGATGCCGCCAGCAGGCCATCGCGTGCTTCAGCGCCGAAAAGGGCTCCCAATGTCGCCCCAAAGGCGGGCGAAGGGATGGTGTCCGCCAACAGCTCAACCGTCTGACCACCAAAATTGATTTCTGAGTAGTCGGCGGAGACCTTGAGCGTGAGTTGCTCAGTCGCATTAAACAGGACCTTGCCGCGCAACACCATGTCGTCGCGTTCGCCAAATTCCTCTCCGTCAAGAAGGTTGGTTCCGAAGCCTCCGCGTTCAGAATATTGGGCGGCCAACCGGACCGCAACCTTGTCGGACACGACGCCGTTGAGGACAACGTTGGAGTTATAGGCGTCAAAATTTCCTGCGCCCAGCGTCAGTGCTGCGCTGTTGCCACTGAAGGATGGGTCATTCGTGCGAATGTTCAGTGCACCTGCTGCCGTGTTGCGTCCAAACAAAGTGCCTTGAGGGCCGCGCAGGACCTCTACGGCGCTCACATCGAGCAGATTACCAAGAATAGAGCCAGGTCGCGGGAAGTAGACATCGTCAATGAAAACACCAACGGATGGCTCAATTCCCGCATTGCCTACCGAACCGACGCCGCGGATTTGAATCCGCGCGTTGGTCAGCTGGCTAGAGCTCGGCAGCAGAAAGTTTGGCGAGTACAGAGCGAGATCCTGCAGGGTCTGAACGCCAGAGTCTCTTATGAAGTCCCCTGAGTAAGCTGAGATGGAAATTGGAACATCCTGCACATCCTGCTCGCGTCTTTGCGCGGTGACCGTGATGATGTCTAACCGGCCGCTTCCTTCGACTTCCGCCGTGGCGTCTGGGCTGATTTGTGCCCAAGCTGATGGGTTCATGGTAGCAATCGCTGAGATGAAACCTGCAGCCTTTAGAACCGTTTTGTATGTCATTTTGGCCCTCCCTGTTTTTCTGTAATAATACCCCTGAGCAGAGCCAAAACTGCAAACTTATTGGCAATTGGCGGGGATATGCGAAATCCGGAAGCGAAGCGCGGCGGCCCACATGAGGCTGAGATGTCGGAGGAAGTCATTGAAATCTTGCGCAAACACGGCACACGCCGAACTTTCAAAAAGAAGCAGCTCGTTGTGTCGATCGGCGATGACTTCGAGAATTTGTTTTTGATCGACTCGGGGCGGTTCTCCTACTCGATCATGAATGCTCAGGGTGATGTCTATATCTATGGATACAAGGCGGCGGGCTCGACGTGGGGACTCACTGCGTCCCTGACGGGGAAGCCGGCTGCTTTTTCCTTCGAGGCAGTGGAGGACAGTGTGCTGACAAGTGTGCACCGCAACATCCTTTGGTCACTGATCGACACGGACCCAGTGGTTCGGCATGGCCTCATCTTGGGCTTGGGTTGGGCAGTGCGAAAAGCCATCGCCGTCGGCCACGAACAGATGACCCTGTCCTTACCGCAACGAATCGTGAATTTCCTGCTCGATAATGCTGACGGCGAGGGCAATGTCGAGTTATCGCAATCGATCCTCGCTCGAAACTTAGGCGTTTCCCGCTACGCCTTAGGTAAACACCTCCAGAAGCTCAAACGTCGTGCCCTGATCGAAATTGCCTACGGTCGGGTCAAGGTCATCAACCCCACTCAGCTTGAACAGCTCGGTTTGCCGTCTTGATCGCGATCAGAACTGCCAATGTGCTGGCAGTTCTGATCGCGTGCCATTCTACATTGCCACTCTGGAGACAAGCGATGTCACGATCACCCATCTTGAGCCTGTTATTCGCGGCCCTCCTGGTTATCCAAGGGTGCGGGTCGGGCGAAGACACGCTTCTAGAGGACCGGGCGGCGATTGCCGAACAGTTGGCTCGTTACGCGCAGTCTTGGGATCGCAAAGATGCAGAGGCTGTTGTTGCTCTGCTGACGGAGGATGCGACATTCGAGTGGGAGTTTTTGCTCGCCGAAGAGCAACCACCACTTGTGACAGGGCGAGAGGCTATTCTACAGTATGCGCAGCATGCGCATCAAAATCGACTTGAAGGGCGCCAGTCCCGGCATCACTTCTCCGGTCTCGTATTTGAGGAACTCAGGGCGACGGAAGCGGTGACCGAGAACATTTTTGAGGTCACCCATTACGTCCCCGGCGAAACACCTGTCGTCGTTGCGACCGGTTTGTATCGTATCAATTGGGTGAAGACAGACGATGGTTGGCGGATGGCTTACCGCAAACTGTTGGTGGACCGATAGACTGTTGGTTGGAAGTGCGGTGTCCTCGTGAAGGTCAAACATTCACTGCTTCTCGGTTCAACGGCCTTTTTACTCTCCGCCGCAGCAGGAGGCTGGGTCAGCGTTACACTGACGAAAGCCAGTCTCGCTGGGCCAGATGGTTTTGAAAACAGCTTTGAAGCCGTCAGCGGAGCTTGGATGTACTCGGGCAAAGTCGGTTCTCCGGCGGCATCTCGAGCCGAGAGGGCTCGTGTCGCGCTGGGTGGGCCGCTCGCCCTCTCTTCGGAAGAGACTATTTATTTCATCGCCTTGGAAGACGATGAAGGAGAGCAACTCACATCGTCGTGTGACTATCGCATCACCGGGCAGCCCTTCGACACACGTTGGTGGTCCCTCACACTCTATGACAGCGACACCCAAGTCTTCGTACCGAATGAGATCAACCGGGCGAGCTGGAACAGTCGCGCCATTGAATATGCAGCCGAGGGTTCGTGGACGGTGATCGTTTCTGATGAGCCGCAAGTAGGCCACTGGTTGCCTGTTCATCAGCAGTCTACCAAACGCTTTGACCTGCTGTTGCGATTGTACAATCCAGCGGCCGAAACCCGGCGCTCCGCTCGCACGCTTGCCCTACCAACGATAGAGAGAGTGCAATGCTGACACGAACGCTCGCGCTTTTAGCAACAGCTGCTCTCTTAGGTTCCGCACTTGGAGCTTTGGTCGGTTGGAACGTTACGCTCCAGCGTGTGCCCGTGGCGGTGATGGAAGCCATCGAGGCCAGAATGGTAGGCCCGGAAGGGGAATGGAATACATGTGTTCACGAACGGCAATATGGACCGTTGCCAAGGGTCGCCAGGTCCAACCCAGACAGCATGGTAACCCGTATTGCCTACGACTTGAGTGCCGGCTCGCTTAGACTCAGGGGCAAGACGTGGCCGGACTATTGGTCATTATCCGTATACGATCAAAATACTGACAATGTCTTTGTCGTCAATGATCAACAGATAGAGGGCGATTCCTTCGACTATACACTGGTCCGAACTACCGATGTGTCGGTCGCCGACGGCTCACAGAAGATCGTATCGCCGACGCGGAGAGGGATTTTGTTGATCCGTCGATTTGTGGTGTCCGAAGCGGACGTACTTGCCGTACATGCCAACCAAGACTTGATGCAGTGCGAGATCACTTCATCGCCACTAAGAAGACTTCCCCCATAAATGGGATCCTGATTAGCCTGTGTGTTATGTCCGGTCTTGCGCCTTTCAAGACTTATGCTGACGAACGGTAGCTTCCGCCAAAAGCAGTCGTTCATGGGCTCTTCGGCTAACGTCAGCGCAGGGCCACAAAACAGCTTTCTACGATCTCAACGTCCGATCGGCGACGGTCATCGATGCCGATCAACCAGCGCGGGTGTCGTCGAACAAAGAAGAGGTGGCCGACCTCACGTGGCGTCGGTGCTGCCGTGATCGGAGGCTAGCAACGATCGCGAGGAGGATAATCGCTGTCGATCCAACGCCCATCCAGAGAAGCAAGGAATTGAAAGACATCAAAAACATCAAGCTGTCGATGTTGCCTGTCTTCCAGAAGACCCACTCGCCAGCCAGTCTCGTGGCCAGCGTGTTGCTTCCCGTCGACAGGATCACGATACCATCTCTCGTCGCTGGGTCGAAACGGGCAACCGTGTTGATGGCGGGACCATTGTTGCCATCATGGCCGATGATATGCCCGTCGCCATTGTTCGGGGCGTAGAGCATAGGTCCCAA
>JBCDLG010000010.1:0-50510 GCA_038745625.1 Pseudomonadota bacterium
CGCGGCCGCGCCTGCGCTGTCGGCCCTCCGTGCACGTTGATCACCACCGGTATCTCGCCCGCACCCGTCTCCGGCCGATAGAGCAGCCCTTGCAGCATCACACCGTCTTGCGCGGCAAAGCGGACATCTTCGGGCGCCGAGAACGTTTCGATGGGAAGTCCACCATCCGTGGGATGCCCCACAATCCTGGCCCGGGCACGCCGGCCCGAAAGATCGATGGCCACCACCGTTCCAGGGGTTTGAGGACCGCGGATCGAGACCGCTAGCGTCTCCGCCTCCTTTGCCGCGCTCAACGTATACGTACCATCCATCAGTTCCGGCAGCTTCACCTCGCGGCCGTTTTTGATGTTGAGGGCGCCGAGCTTGGAGTAGCCACCATCATTCTCTGTCCAGACGAGGGTCTGGCCAACCAGGGCGACGTCGCCGATGTCGCGATCATCGTGGCTATGGACGACAGAGAGGGAGGCCTCGGCATCTCCTGTCTGCGCGTAGGTCACGAGGTTCATATAGACGAGCGCATGAAACTCGCGGCCATGGTTGGTGGCCATCCAAAACCCGGAGCCATCAGGCGCGAAGACAAAGTCGTGATAGCTCGAGCGGACCTCTGGATCGAAGAGGGTCGCGAGCGTGCCCGTCTCAACATTCAAAATATGGAGGAGGTCGGCATCTTCTCCGCTGGTTTCTGTGACCAGGACCTCATCGGTGCCTGGACGCCACGCCTGGGGCAGGAAGGCGAACTTGCCGTCAAAGATCCTGCGCTCCTCTCCGGCCGTGGTTCCGAGATAGATGTCGAAGTCGATGCCCGTCCGGCGGGTCGAAGCGAAAACGAATCGGTCGCCATCATCGTCAAAAGCACCGAAGACATTGAAGGCGTCCGATGCGGCCAGCAGCCGTTCTTCGTCACGGCCGTCGATGGAGAGAAGGGTGTATCCTTCGCGTTCATTGCCATCGGTGTCCGATGCGACGAAGACGCGGCCGTCAGGCGCGAAGCCAAAGCCCGACACGCCGGTGCCGAAGGTGATCTGACGAGGTGCGCCGCCATTGGCTGAAACGGCATAGACCTGCGGCACACCAGAGGCTGAGCTTGCGTAGACGACCGTTTCCCCATCCGGCGAGATGTCGCCCGACCGCGCGCCCAACGCTTTGAAATAACGGGCAACATTCGTCGGCTCGGCGCCGGCTAGGCCGACCGAAGCGGGGGATGGGGAGGGGATGTCGTCGGGATAGGGCCAGTCCTCACCCCCTTGGGCCGCGGCGACGCCCACCAGATGCCATGTGCAAAAAAGAGGCAGAATCGGGAAAGTCCGAAGCTTCATTCGTATCCTCAAAGTCAGGTTATGATCGGGCAAGCCATGGCATGCTGCTGTGCGCCAGTCGAGCGGATCGGTGAGGGTAAAAAACGCTTGTCAAGCGATTACCTTTGCCTTAACGCGCGCGTTCCCGGGGCGGCGGCCAACCCGGGGATGGCTGTGCACGTGCAAACTGACTTCGTCATTCAGAATTGATTTTTGGGAGCGCTGATGCCCCTGCTCGCCGGTGAGGCGCGGGGTAGAGGCGCATTCTTCTGTTCCTTGTCCCGCCGGGCAGGGGTGAAAGCGCCGAGACGATACGGCGTTGAAAGGGCGTTTTAATGGCTCAAAGCTTTGTCGAAAAGAAACGTATTCGCAAGGGCTTCGGCCGCATCGGTGATGCTGTCACAATGCCTAACCTCATCCAGGTGCAGCGGGAAAGTTACGAAGCGTTCCTGCAGCGTTATATCCCTGCCGAGGAGCGGAAGCGCGACGGGCTCGAAGCGGTCTTCAAATCGGTTTTCCCGATCTCGGATTTCACCGAGACTGCTTACCTTCAATACGTATCCTACGAGTTTGAAGATCCTAAGTTTGACACCGAAGAGTGCATGCAGCGTGACATGACCTATTCGGCGCCGCTGAAGGTCAAACTCCAGCTTGCCGTTTTTGAGGTCGACGAGGACACGGGCGCGAAGTCGGTCAAAGACATCAAAGAGCAAGAAGTCTATATGGGCGAGCTGCCGCTGATGACGGACAACGGGACGTTCATCATCAATGGCACCGAGCGGGTCATCGTCAGCCAGATGCACCGCAGCCCTGGCGTCTTCTTCGATCACGACAAGGGCAAAACGCACTCGTCGGGCAAGTTGCTCTTTGCTGCGCGGATTATCCCTTATCGCGGCTCCTGGCTCGATTTTGAGTTTGATCCCAAGGACATCGTCAATGTGCGGATCGACCGCCGCCGGAAGCTGCCTGCGACGACGCTCCTTTATGCCCTGGGCATGGACCAAGAAGACATCCTCGAGATCTTCTACGACCGCGTCTCGCACAAAGCCCAAGGCCACGGCTTCACCTATCCCATCGACCCTGAGCGTCTCCAGGGCACCAAGCCGGAGCGCGATCTTGTCGATGCCGAGACCGGCGAAGTGGCGGTGCAAGCGGGGAAGAAGGTGACCGCTCGCACGATCAAAAAGCTTGAAGAAGCAGGCACCAAAGCCTTCTTCCTCACCCGTGAGCAAATGATCGGCCGCTATTTCGCCCGCGACCTCGTCAATGTCGAAACCGGTGAGATCTACGCCGAGGCTGGCGACGAGGTCTCGGAAGAGGTGCTTGAGAACCTCGCCGAGCTCGGTATTGGTGAGTTCGAGACCCTCGACATCGACCACGTCAATATCGGCGCCTACATGCGCAACACGCTGGCCGCCGACAAAAACTCGGGCCGCGAGACTGCGCTGATCGACGTCTATCGCGTCATGCGCCCTGGTGAGCCGCCGACGCTTGATACCGCAGAAGCGCTCTTCTCAGGCCTCTTCTTCGATGAGGAGCGCTATGACCTCTCCGCGGTCGGCCGGGTCAAAATGAACATGCGTCTTGGCTTCGACACGGACGAAGTCACCGACGAGATGCGGACTTTGCGCAAAGAGGACATCATCTCCGTCCTTAAAACGCTCAATGATCTGCGCGATGGCCGCGGTGAGATCGACGACATCGACAATCTCGGCAACCGCCGGGTACGGAGTGTCGGTGAGCTGATGGAAAACCAATACCGCATTGGTCTTCTCCGCATGGAGCGGGCGATCAAAGAGCGGATGTCGTCGGTCGAGATCGACAACATCATGCCCAACGATCTCATCAATGCGAAGCCAGCCGCCGCTGCCGTGCGCGAGTTCTTTGGGTCCTCACAGCTCAGCCAGTTCATGGACCAAACGAACCCGCTCAGTGAGATCACCCACAAGCGCCGTATGTCTGCGCTCGGTCCGGGTGGTTTGACGCGCGAGCGTGCTGGCTTTGAGGTGCGCGACGTGCACCCGACCCACTATGGCCGGATCTGCCCGATTGAGACGCCGGAAGGTCCGAACATCGGTCTTATCAACTCGCTCGCAACCCACGCGCAGGTGAACAAATACGGCTTTATCGAAAGCCCGTACCGCCGCGTGGTCGATGGTAAGGTGACGGGCGAGGTCGTCTATCTTTCGGCGATGGAAGAGCAGCGTCACGCGATCGCGCAGGCCAATGCAGGCCTCAACGATGATGGTTCGTTTGCCAACGAATTCGTCAACGCCCGCTGGCGCGGCGAAGCGATGCTCGTCCCGCGGGAAGAGATCGCCTTTATCGACGTCTCGCCGAAGCAGCTTGTGTCCGTGGCCGCAGCGCTCATTCCGTTTCTTGAGAACGATGACGCTAACCGCGCGCTGATGGGCTCGAACATGCAGCGCCAGGCCGTGCCGCTTCTCCAGGCCGAAGCTCCTTATGTCGGAACAGGCATGGAATCGATCGTGGCGCGGGACTCCGGCGCGGCGATGGGTGCCCGGCGCCCAGGTTTCGTCGAGCAGGTTGATGCCCAGCGCATCGTGATCCGTGCGACCAAAGAAACTGACCCCACCAAGCCGGGCGTCGATATCTACAACTTGCGCAAGTTCCAGCGTTCGAACCAGGACACCTGCATCAACCAGCGCCCGCTGGTGAAAATCGGTGACGTGGTTGAGGCTGGCGACATCATCGCTGATGGTCCGTCAACGGATCTTGGTGAGCTAGCGCTCGGTAAGAACGTGCTCGTCGCTTTCATGCCGTGGAACGGCTACAACTTCGAAGACTCGATCCTCATCAGTGAGCGGATCGTGCGTGACGACGTCTTCACCTCGATCCACTTGGAAGAGTTCGAGGTCGCCGCGCGCGACACCAAGCTTGGCCCAGAAGAGATCACTCGCGACATCCCGAACGTCTCTGAGGAAGCGCTTCGTAACCTCGACGAAGCGGGCATCGTGGCGATCGGCGCCGAGGTCCACCCTGGCGATATCCTCGTCGGCAAGATCACACCGAAAGGCGAAAGCCCGATGACGCCGGAGGAGAAACTCCTCCGCGCCATCTTCGGTGAGAAAGCTGCTGACGTCCGCGACACCTCGCTTAAACTGCCGCCAGGCGTCGCGGGGACGGTCGTTGAGGTGCGCGTCTTCAACCGCCACGGCGTTGATAAGGACGAGCGCGCACAACAGATCGAGCGTGACGAGATCGAACGCCTCGCCATCGACCGCGATGCTGAACAAGCCATCCTTGATCGGAACATCTTCGGTCGCCTCGAAGAGATGTTGGTTGGCCAAGATGCTGTCTCTGGTCCGAAAGGCTTCTCGAAGGGTGAAGTGACCCGCGATGTGCTGAAGGAAACCCAGCGCGGCCTCTGGTGGAAGATCGCCATCGCCGACGACGCGAAGATGGGTGAGATCGAAGGTCTGAAGCAGCAATATGAGGAAAGCCGTGAGCGCCTCGAAGACCGCTTCAAGGACAAGGTCGAGAAGCTTCAGCGCGGCGACGAGCTGCCGCCGGGCGTGATGAAAATGGTCAAAGTCTTCGTGGCGGTGAAGCGGAAGCTTCAGCCTGGGGACAAAATGGCTGGTCGTCACGGCAACAAAGGTGTGATCTCGAAAATCGCGCCGATGGAAGACATGCCGTTCCTCGAAGATGGTACGCCGGTCGACATCGTTCTCAACCCGCTCGGCGTTCCGTCGCGGATGAATGTCGGTCAGATCCTCGAAACCCATCTCGGCTTTGCTTGCCGTGGTCTCGGCCGCGGCATCCAGGAGGGCTGGGAAGCGTGGCAACGCGGTCAGTCTGGCAAAGAGGATTTCGTCAATCAGCTCAAAGAGGTTTATGGTCCCGACCAAGAGCTTCCGTCTGATGAGGAGGATCTGAAAGAGCTCGGCAAGAACCTCTTCAAGGGTGTGCCGATCGGTACGCCCGTGTTCGACGGCGCTCGCGAAGGCGAGATCGTTGAGATGCTGAAGAAAGCCGGGATCTCCGAAACCGGGCAGGTGACCTTGCATGACGGCCGGACCGGTGACGCCTTTGCGCGGCCAGTGACGGTGGGGTACAAGTACCTCCTCAAGCTGCACCACCTGGTCGACGACAAGATCCACGCCCGTTCGATCGGTCCGTACTCGCTTGTGACCCAGCAACCCTTGGGCGGTAAGGCGCAGTTCGGTGGCCAGCGCTTCGGTGAGATGGAGGTTTGGGCGCTCGAAGCTTACGGAGCGGCCTACACCCTCCAAGAGATGCTGACCGTGAAGTCGGATGACGTCGCGGGCCGGACAAAAGTCTACGAAGCCATCGTCCGCGGCGACGACAGCTTCGAAGCCGGTATCCCAGAAAGCTTCAACGTCCTCGTCAAAGAGATGCGGTCGCTTGGCCTGAACGTCGAGCTTCAGAACCGATAACAGTCCGGCCGGAGGGATGGTCCTCCGGCCTTTGAGTTTTTCGCGGGAGTGATCCCGCACCCGATGGAGAGGAGGCCACAATGTCTCAGGAACTCGCAAACGTCTTTAATCCGCTGGCGCAGCCGCAGACGTTCAACCAGATCCGGATCTCGCTGGCCTCGCCCGAGAAGATCCTCAGCTGGTCCTTCGGCGAAATCAAAAAGCCGGAGACGATCAACTACCGGACGTTCAAGCCGGAACGCGACGGTCTCTTCTGCGCGCGGATCTTTGGTCCGATCAAGGACTATGAGTGCCTCTGCGGTAAGTATAAGCGCATGAAGTACAAAGGCGTCGTTTGCGAGAAATGCGGCGTCGAGGTCACCCTCTCCAAAGTGCGCCGTGAACGGATGGGCCATATCGAGCTGGCCGCACCGGTCGCGCATATCTGGTTCCTGAAATCGCTTCCGTCCCGGATTTCGATGTTCCTCGACATGACTCTCAAAGATGTCGAGCGGGTTCTCTATTTCGAGAACTATATCGTCATCGAACCTGGCATCACGCCGCTTGAGCCCATGCAACTCCTCTCCGAAGAGGAGTTCATGGAAGCCCAAGAGCAGTATGGTGAAGATCAGTTCACCGCGGGTATCGGCGCCGAGGCGATCCGTGAGATCCTGGGCAACATGGATCTGGAAGCGATCTGTGAGCAGCTGCGGGTTGAGATCGCTGAATCAACCTCTGAGCTGAAGCCGAAGAAGCTGGCCAAACGCCTCAAGCTGATCGAGAGCTTCATCCAGTCGGGCAACAAGCCAGAATGGATGATCATGACGGTCATTCCGGTCATTCCCCCGGAACTGCGCCCGCTCGTGCCGCTTGATGGTGGCCGCTTTGCCACGTCTGACCTCAATGATCTCTATCGCCGGGTGATCAACCGCAACAACCGCTTGAAGCGCCTGATTGAGCTTCGCGCACCGGACATCATTGTTCGGAACGAAAAGCGGATGCTGCAGGAGTCAGTGGACGCTCTTTTCGACAATGGTCGTCGCGGCCGGGTGATCACGGGGACGAACAAGCGTCCGCTGAAATCGCTTTCGGATATGCTGAAAGGTAAGCAGGGCCGGTTCCGCCAGAACCTCCTTGGCAAGCGCGTCGACTATTCCGGTCGCTCCGTGATTGTGGTGGGGCCAGATTTGAAGCTCCACGAATGCGGCCTGCCGAAGAAGATGGCGCTCGAGCTCTTCAAACCGTTCATCTATTCGCGACTCGATGCGATGGGTCTGTCGGCCACGGTGAAACAGGCGAAGAAGCTCGTTGAGAAAGAGAGGCCGGAGGTCTGGGACATCCTCGATGAGGTGATCCGTGAACACCCGGTGATGCTCAACCGCGCACCGACACTTCACCGCCTGGGCATCCAGGCGTTCGAGCCGAAGCTGATTGAGGGGAAAGCGATCCAGCTCCACCCTCTCGTCTGTACCGCTTTCAACGCTGACTTTGACGGCGACCAAATGGCTGTGCACGTGCCATTGTCGCTCGAGGCGCAGCTCGAAGCGCGTGTGCTGATGATGTCGACCAACAACATCTTGAGCCCTGCGAACGGTAAGCCGATTATCGTGCCGTCGCAGGACATCGTTCTCGGCCTCTATTACATCACGCTCGAGAAAGAGGGTGAGCCGGGCGAGGGCATGGTGTTCTCGAACGTCGATGAGATTGAGCATGCGCTCAACTCCGGTGCTGTGACCCTCCACGCCAAAGTCAAGGCCGTCTGGCGCTCGGTCGATGCCGAGGGCAATGAGACGATGGAACTGGTGGAAACCACGCCAGGCCGGATGAAGGTGGCTGCGGTTCTGCCCAAGGACCACAACGTACCCTTCGACGTCGTGAATACTCTTCTCCGTAAAAAGACGATCCAAGGTCTGATCGACACTGTCTACCGCCATTGCGGTCAGAAGAAGACCGTGATCTTCGCTGACCACATCATGGAGCTCGGCTTCAAAGAGGCGTGTAAGGCGGGCATCTCATTCGGCAAGGACGACATGGTGATCCCGGATACCAAAGCCGGCATCGTGGATGAGACCCGTTCGCTCGCCTCTGAGTACGAACAGCAATACGCGGACGGTCTCATCACCCGCGGTGAGAAATACAACAAAGTCGTTGATGCGTGGGCGAAGTGTACGGATCGTGTCGCCGAGGAGATGATGAAAGAAATCTCCACGACGAAGTTCGATCCTGAGACGAAGCGTCAGCTTGAGCCGAACTCGGTTTACATGATGAGCCACTCGGGCGCCCGGGGTTCACCCACCCAGATGCGTCAGCTGGCTGCCATGCGCGGCCTGATGGCGAAACCATCGGGCGAGATCATCGAGACACCGATCGTCTCGAACTTCAAAGAAGGCCTCACCGTGCTTGAGTACTTCAACTCAACCCACGGTGCACGGAAGGGTCTAGCGGATACCGCTCTCAAAACCGCGAACTCGGGTTACCTCACGCGCCGTCTCGTCGACGTGGCGCAGGACTGCATCGTCAAGGAGCAGGATTGCGGCACAGAGCAGGGCATCACCCTCGAAGCGATCGTCGACTCCGGTGAGATCGTGCTGGCATTGTCCGAACGTCTTCTCGGCCGGACGGTTCTCGGCGACATCACTGACCCTGACAGCGGCGAGGTGATGGTTGCAGACGGTACGTTGCTTGACGAGGTGACGGCCGAAGCGATCGAGAAGGCGGGCATCCAGAAGGTCAAAGTGCGGTCGCCTCTCACATGTGAGACGCCGATCGGTGTCTGCGCCAAGTGCTATGGCCGTGACCTTGCTCGCGGTGAGCCGGTGAACGTTGGCGAAGCGGTTGGCGTCATCGCGGCGCAGTCGATCGGTGAGCCTGGTACACAGCTCACCATGCGGACGTTCCACGTTGGCGGTACAGCCCAGGTGGGCGACACCTCGCTGATCGAAGCCAGCCATGAGGGCACGATCCACCTTGAGAACCGGAATGTGGTCAAAGACTCCGCCGGTGATCTCGTGGTCATGGGCCGGAACACGCTGATCAAGATTCGCGGCAAAGACGGGCAAGACCTTGCTTCGTTCAAAGTCATCTACGGCACCAAGCTGCGCGTTGATGATGGTGACACCGTTGAGCGTGGTCAGCGTCTTGCTGACTGGGACCCTTACACCCTGCCGATCATGACCGAAGGTAAGGGTAAGGTCCGCTATGAAGACCTCGTCGAAAGCGTCAGTGTCCAGATGGTCGCTGATGAGGAAACGGGTCTTGCGAGCCGCGTTGTGACCGACTGGCGTTCGAACCCGCGGGGCGGCGACCTTCGTCCGGCGATCCTGATCGTCGACGAGGAAGGCGAGCCGATCAAACTCGAGAGCGGTCAGGAAGCCCGGACGCTTCTTCCTGTGGAAGCCATTCTCTCGGTGGAAGACGGCGCAGAAGTCGGACCAGGTGACGTGCTGGCGCGGATCCCAACCGAAGGCGCGAAGACCAAAGACATCACCGGTGGTTTGCCGCGGGTGGCTGAACTCTTCGAGGCCCGTCGTCCGAAGGACCACGCGATCATCGCCGAGATCGATGGCCGCGTCGAATTCGGTCGCGACTATAAGAACAAGCGCCGTCTCTCGATCATTCCGACAGATGAAAGTCAGGACCCGGTCGAATATCTTGTGCCGAAGGGTAAGCACCTCGCGGTGCAAGAAGGCGACTTCATCGCCAAGGGTGAGTACATCCTCGACGGTAACCCCGCACCGCACGACATTCTCGACGTTCTCGGCATTGAGGCGCTGGCGGACTATCTCATCAACGAGATCCAGGAGGTCTACCGCCTCCAGGGTGTTCCGATTAACGACAAGCACATCGAGGTGATCGTTCGCCAGATGCTGCAAAAGATCGAAGTCAAAGATCCTGGCGATAGCCCGTTCCTGAAAGACGAGCAGGTCGATAAGGTCGAATTTGACGAGGTCAACGCGCAGCTCGAAGAGAACGGCTCCAAACCGGCCGCTGGCGATCCGGTCCTTCTCGGGATCACCAAGGCGAGCCTGCAGACCCGCAGCTTCATCTCGGCGGCGTCCTTCCAAGAGACGACCCGCGTCCTCACCGAGGCGGCCGTCCAGGGCAAGGTCGATACGCTGGAAGGTCTCAAAGAGAACGTCATCGTTGGTCGCCTGATCCCAGCGGGCACAGGTGGTCAGATGACCAAGCACCAGATCGAAGCCGACAAGCGCGACCAACAGCTCATCGAAGAGCGCGAGGTGCGCGAGGCGGCGGCGCTCCCCGCGCCCGATCAGTCCGGCGGCGATATCGCCGCGGCGGAGTAACATCCTTGAAACGGCGGGCCCTAGGCCCGCCGTTTTCGTATCGGCAACCCTTTTGGTGCCATAGTTGATCGAAAGGTCTTCATGCGTCGTTGGGAGCAGAGCGTTGCTAGGCAGCCTTGGCATTGTCGTCATCGGCCGTAACGAGGGGCCAAGGCTCAAGACCTGCATCCGGTCGCTGCCGAGCGATGTGCCGGTCGTCTATGTCGATTCAGGGTCATCGGACGGCTCCCCAGCATGGGCCGCGGAATACGGTTGCGCGGTCGTCTCTCTGTCAACGGACAAACCGTTTTCGGCAGCGCGCGCCCGCAATGAGGGTCTTGAACGCCTGACAACGGACCACCGAGATATCGACTTCGTCCAGTTCATCGATGGCGACTGCGAACTTGATGCTGGGTGGTTGGCCGTGGGGCTTGCGCGTTTGGCCGACGACGAGGGCCTTGCTGCTGTTGCTGGACTTCGCCGCGAGCGCTTCGTTGAGAAGAGTTGGTACAATGAGCTTTGTGCCTATGAATGGGATACACCGGTGGGAGAGGCGGCCGCCATCGGCGGTGATGCGATCTACAGGATCAAGGCGTTTGACGCCGTTGGCGGTTTCGATCCGCTGATGATGGCGGGCGAGGAGCCCGAGCTTTGCCTACGGCTCCGGCGGGCGGGCCACCGGATCGAACGGCTCGATGCGGACATGACCCTCCACGATGCCGCGATTTATCACTTCGGCGCCTGGTGGAAGCGCGCGGTCCGTTCCGGCTACGCCTACACCCTTGGTGCGATGAAGCACGGGCGGAGCGGGTACAACGTTCGTGAAGTCGCAAGAGCGCTCTTGTGGGGCGTCACATTGCCAGCCTTTGTCGTTGTGATGTTCTCGGTAGGCCAGCCCTGGCTCGCGGCGATGGTCGTCGCGCTATATCCGATCAAATGGTTCCGTGTGTGTCGGGGGGTGGCGGCACATATACGAAAGCCTGGGCGCTATGCACTGTTTCTCATGATAACGAATGTTGCAGAGGTTCGCGGCGTTGTGCGGGCTTGTCTGGAGACGATGGGCAACCGCCGCCAGATCGTGGAGTATAAGAATTGAGCGATCACGGTGCTGGCATCAATCGTGCGGATACGCTCCGACCCACCCAGCGTCGGCTCCAATAGCGCCAAAACCTCGGCTTTGTTCGCTCGTTCCGACCAATTGTCACTGAGCCCAGTTCCTTGGCTTGACGCACCAGATTCGCTTCGCTAACGCCGCGCGACGCCAGATGGGGCGCTGTCGGTTTTACCGAAACAACCCCGGGTACATCGTCAGTGTTGGTTTTGTCGGCCGCGCGGGCTGGGGCTCGGCGCGGCAGTTGCTTTTGGCAGGCCGACGCTCACGGTTCTTGGAATTTTGATCGAACGAAAAAGGGCTTTATGCCAACGATTCAGCAGCTGATCCGCAAGCCGCGGAACCCGAAGCGGAAGATCAACAAGGTTCCGCATCTGCAGGGCAACCCGCAGAAACGGGGCGTGTGCACCCGCGTTTACACCACCACCCCGAAGAAGCCGAACTCGGCTCTTCGGAAAGTGGCCAAAGTGCGTTTGACCAACGGTTTCGAGGTCATCAGTTACATCCCGGGTGAGGGCCACAACCTGCAAGAGCACTCCGTGGTGCTGATTCGCGGTGGCCGGGTGAAAGACCTTCCCGGTGTTCGTTATCACATCCTGCGCGGCGTGCTCGACACGCAAGGCGTCAAGGACCGCAGGCAGCGTCGTTCGAAATACGGCGCCAAGCGTCCGAAGTAAGGGTTCTCATACATGTCACGCAGAAGACGCGCCGAGAAACGGCCCATCGACCCAGATCCCAAGTTCCACGATCTGCAGATTTCGAAATTCATGAATTACGTGATGCTCGACGGCAAAAAATCGGCCGCCGAGAAGATCGTTTATGGCGCGATGGAGCGCATGGAAGAGAAGCTGCGCCGCCCGCCAGTCGACACCTTCCGTGATGCCCTTGAGAACGTTTATCCCGCCGTCGAGGTGCGTTCGCGCCGGGTCGGCGGTGCCACCTACCAGGTTCCGGTCGAGGTTCGCCCTGACCGTAAGCAGGCGCTGGCCATGCGCTGGATCATCGGCGCGGCGCGCAAGCGCAACGAGACGACGATGATCGAGCGCCTCTCGGGCGAGCTGATGGATGCCGCGCAAAATCGCGGGGCGGCTGTCAAAAAGCGGGAAGATACGCATAAGATGGCTGAGGCCAATCGGGCCTTCTCGCACTATCGCTGGTAAAAGGGAGATCCAGTTCCATGCTTAAGTCAAAATTCCACGCTCTTGCGGTCCTTCCGTTCGTGCTTGCAGCTTGCGCAACCGAGCCTGCTGTCGTCGAAGAGCTGCCCGAGCCATGGGCTGCTGAGTCCGTCATGGTTGGCGGCATGTCGGTCATGACGCTTGCGGACGCTGCAACCGCTGTTTCGATCGAAGCCGACGCGCGCGCGTCGGCTGCTGACGGCTTCAAGGGCGATAACAAGGGCAACGCTTGCTACCAGGCGCCGATGTTCACTGGTGTTTCGGGTGAAGAGATCCTCGAGACGACGACCCGTCGCGCTGAGTACTGGAACTACACCGTCTGCGGTGAAGCCTACGAAGTTCCTGTGATCGTCGAGAAGGATGACATGGGCGGCGTCACCTACGTCGTCGGCTCTGGTCGCGAAGCCTAACTGGGGCTGAGCCCACCTAATCAGGATTGAATGATGACACGCGAATACGCCATTGAGGATTACCGGAACTTCGGGATCATGGCCCACATCGATGCGGGCAAGACCACGACGACCGAACGCATCCTCTACTACACCGGCAAGTCCTACAAAATCGGTGAGGTCCATGATGGGGCTGCAACGATGGACTGGATGGAGCAGGAGCAGGAGCGGGGGATCACGATCACCTCTGCTGCGACCACGACATTCTGGTCGGGCCGAGATGGCAAAAAACGTCGCCTGAACATCATTGATACGCCTGGTCACGTGGACTTCACGATTGAAGTCGAGCGCTCGCTGCGGGTGCTCGACGGTGCTGTGGCTCTTCTCGACGGCAATGCCGGGGTGGAGCCGCAGACCGAAACGGTTTGGCGCCAAGGCGACAAATACGAAGTGCCTCGCATGTTCTTCATCAACAAGATGGATAAGCTGGGTGCGAACTTTTACACCTCCGTGGATTCGATCCATGATCGCCTCGGCTGTAAGACCGTCGTTCTTCAGCTGCCGATCGGCGAAGAAAGCGATTTCAAAGGCGTCGTCGACCTCATTGAGATGGACGCGATCGTTTGGAACGAAGAGACGCTCGGTGCATCCTTCGACCGTGTCGAGATCCCTGATGATCTGAAAGACAAGGCGGAGGAATACCGTGAGCAGATGATCGAAGCGATCGTTGAGCTCGATGAAGCTGCGATGGAAGCCTATCTCGAGGGCGAGATGCCGTCGAATGATAAAATTCGCGAGCTGATCCGTAAGGGAACGATTGCAGTGGATTTCCACCCCGTTCTCTGCGGCACGGCTTTCAAGAACAAAGGTGTTCAGCCGCTTCTTGATGCTGTGGTCGACTTCCTGCCGTCGCCGGTGGACGTCCCTGCGATTAAGGGCGTTCTTCCCGATAGCGACGAAGAGGTGACCCGTCCGTCGTCAGACGACGAACCACTTTCGATGCTCGCCTTCAAGATCATGAATGACCCCTTCGTGGGAACGCTGACCTTCTGCCGGATCTATTCGGGCAACCTTGAGCAGGGCGTCTCGCTCCTCAACTCGGTGAAGGGCAAGAAAGAGCGCGTCGGCCGGATGCTGCTGATGCATTCGAACAGCCAGGAAGAGATCAAGGAAGCGTTTGCGGGCGACATCGTTGCCATCGCGGGCCTTAAGGACACAACCACGGGTGATACGCTCTGTGTGACACAAAGCCCTGTGATCCTTGAGCGGATGGAATTCCCTGAGCCGGTGATCGAGCTGGCGGTGGAGCCAAAAACCAAGGCTGACCAAGAGAAGATGGGTATTGCGCTTAACCGTCTCGCGGCGGAGGATCCTTCCTTCCGTGTGCATACAGACGAAGAAAGCGGGCAAACCATCATCAAAGGCATGGGCGAGCTTCACCTCGACATCCTGGTCGATCGCATGAAGCGCGAGTTCAAGGTCGAGGCGAATGTCGGTGCGCCGCAGGTGGCTTATCGCGAGACGATCACCAAGCACGCTGAGATCGACTACACCCACAAGAAACAGTCGGGTGGTTCGGGTCAGTTCGCGCGCATCAAGTTCAAAATCGGCCCTGCCGAGCCGGGCGAAGGCTTCACCTTTGAAAGCTCGATCGTCGGGGGCTCCATTCCTAAGGAGTATATCCCGGGCGTCGAGAAGGGCCTCACCCAGGTTCAGGAATCAGGCCTTTTGGTTGGCTTCCCGATCCTCGACTTCAAAGTCGATCTTTATGACGGTGCCTTCCACGATGTGGACTCCTCGGTGCTGGCCTTTGAGATCGCTGCTCGTGGCGCGATGCGTGAGCACAAATCAGAGCTTGGCCTTGCTCTTCTCGAGCCGGTCATGAAAGTGGAAGTGGTGACCCCGGATGAGTACACCGGAACGGTCATCGGCGACCTCAACTCCCGCCGTGGTCAAATCCAAGGGCAGGAGGTTCGCGGCAACGCAACTGTGGTGAATGCCATGGTGCCGCTCGCCAACATGTTTGGTTATGTGAACAATCTGCGCTCCGCGACCCAGGGTCGTGCGCAGTACACGATGCAATTCGATCACTACGAACGCGTACCGTCTGCGGTCGCGGACGAAGTCAAGGCGAAACTCGCCGGGTAACAACGGTCAGACGACGGAGATAGTAAAATGGCCAAGGAAAAGTTTGAACGCACAAAGCCGCACGCCAATATCGGCACAATCGGCCACGTGGACCACGGCAAAACAACGCTGACCGCAGCGATCACCAAGTATTTCGGTGATTTCAAGGCGTATGACGAAATCGACGGTGCGCCAGAAGAGCGCGAGCGCGGGATCACCATTTCGACCGCCCACGTCGAATACGAAACCGACGGCCGTCACTACGCGCACGTCGACTGCCCAGGTCACGCTGACTACGTGAAGAACATGATCACCGGTGCGGCCCAGATGGACGGCGCCATCTTGGTGGTGAACGCTGCTGACGGCCCAATGCCTCAGACCCGTGAGCACATCCTGCTCGCCCGTCAGGTCGGTGTTCCGGCGATCGTTGTGTTCCTCAACAAGGTTGATCAGGTCGACGACGAAGAGCTTCTTGAGCTCGTCGAGATGGAAGTTCGTGAGCTCCTCGACTCCTACGAGTTCCCAGGTGACGATATTCCGATCATCGCAGGTTCGGCGCTTGCTGCGCTTGAAGGCCGTGACCCAGAAATCGGCGAGAACAAAATCAAAGAGCTGATGGAGCAAGTCGACAGCTACATCCCAACGCCTGAGCGTCCTGTTGACCAAACATTCCTGATGCCGATCGAAGACGTGTTCTCGATCTCTGGTCGTGGTACGGTTGTCACCGGCCGTGTTGAGCGCGGTGTTGTGAACGTTGGCGACGAGCTTGAAATCGTCGGCATCCGTGAAACGGCGAAAACGACCTGCACGGGCGTTGAGATGTTCCGTAAACTTCTCGATCGCGGTGAAGCTGGCGACAACGTCGGTGTTCTCCTCCGCGGTATCGACCGTGAAGGCGTGGAGCGTGGCCAGGTTCTCGTGAAACCAGGTTCGGTGACGCCGCACACGAAGTTTGTGGCTGAGGCCTATATCCTCACCAAAGAAGAAGGTGGCCGTCACACGCCATTCTTCAACAACTACCGTCCGCAGTTCTACTTCCGGACGACTGACGTGACCGGCATCTGCACCCTTCCAGAGGGCACTGAGATGGTCATGCCAGGCGACAATGTGAACCTGAACGTCGAGCTGATCGTGCCGATCGCCATGGAAGAGAAGCTCCGCTTCGCTATTCGTGAGGGTGGCCGTACGGTTGGCGCTGGTATCGTTTCGTCGATCGTCGAGTAACGATCGATTGCAAGACCCGCGGGCTGCGGAATTTTCGCAGCCCGCTTTTTCGTTTCCGGCTCCTCTGACGAACAATTTCGCTCAAGAGCCCAAGTGAAGGACCTGCCATCGTGCAACAGAACATCCGGATCCGGCTGAAAGCCTTTGATCACCGTGTGCTCGATACCTCTGCTAAGGAGATCGTCAACACGGCGAAGCGTACTGGCGCCCAAGTCCGCGGCCCGATCCCGCTCCCCACCCATATTGATCGGTACACGGTTCTCCGTTCGCCGCACGTGAACAAGAAATCCCGTGAGCAGTTCGAGATGCGCACCCATAAGCGCGTGCTCGATATCGTGGAGCCGACCCCTCAGACCATCGACGCGCTGATGAAGCTCGACCTCTCGGCCGGCGTCGACGTTGAGATCAAACTGGGGGCGTAACCGATGTCAGCCACGGAACGCACCATCGATCCCGCTGTCAAAGCGATGCGCAAGGGACAACACCGCCCTCAGCCGCGCCCAGCACAGGCGCAGTTACGGACAGGCGTCATTGCGAAGAAACTTGGGATGACTCGCCTCTACAATGAAGAGGGGACGCACATCCCGGTGACGGTGATGAGCCTTGAGAATTGTCAGGTCGTCAGCCACCGGACGGTCGAGCGCGACGGCTACCTCGCGCTGCAGCTCGGCGCAGGCACGGCCAAAGTGAAACGCGTCTCGAAGCCGATGCGCGGCCACTTCGCGAAATCCAAAGTGGAGCCCAAGCGCAAGCTTGCTGAGTTCCGCATCCCAGAAGACGCTGTAATCGAGGTTGGCTCCACGCTGACCGCTGATCACTATGTGTCCGGACAGCGCGTCGATGTGGTCGGCACCTCGATCGGTAAGGGCTTTGCCGGCGGCATGAAACGCCACAATTTTGGCGGTCTTCGCGCTTCGCACGGCGTCTCGATCAGCCACCGTTCGCATGGCTCGACCGGTCAGTGTCAGGATCCAGGCAAGGTCTTCAAAGGTAAGAAAATGGCCGGTCACATGGGCGATGTCCGCGTGACCACGCAGAACCTCGAAGTCGTCAAAACGGATGTTGATCGCGGCCTGATCCTGCTCAAGGGCGCTGTCCCTGGTTCGGCTGGCTCATGGGTTCTGATCAAAGACGCCATCAAAAAGCCGCTGCCAGAAGACGCGCCGAAGCCTGGCGCGTTCAAAGAGCCTGGCGTCGACGCTGAAGAACCAGTCGCCGAAGAGGCGCCTGCAGAAGAGGTCGCCGCTGAAGCTCCAGCAGCAGAAGCCGCCGCAGACGCTCCGGCTCAGGACAAAACGCCCGCCGAAGCAGAAGCTCCGGCCAGTGACGAAGGAGACAAGAGCTGATGGAAATCGATGTCCTCACGCTCGATGCGGGCAAGTCAGGTTCGGCGCCGCTGAAGGACGAGATCTTTGGTCTCGACCCGCGCCGCGACCTTCTTCACCGCTATGTCGTTTGGCAAATGGCCAAGCGCCAACAGGGCACGCACAAAACCAAAGAGCGCGGCGAAGTTGCTGGCTCGACCAGGAAGATCGTTCGCCAAAAAGGCTCTGGCGGCGCCCGGCACGGCAACAAAAAAGCTGTGCAGTTCCGCGGCGGCGGTGTCGCTCATGGCCCGCGTCCACGCAGCCATGCGATCAGCCTGCCGAAAAAGGTCCGCAAGCTTGCGCTGCGTCACGCTCTCTCAGCAAAATACGGCGCACAGGAACTGATCGTTCTCGATGAAGCCAAGCTTGATGCACCGAAGACGACCGCTCTTGTCGCGAAGCTCAAAGGCCTCGGCATCAAGAACGCGCTCTTCATGGACAGCGTCATTGATGAGAGCTTTGGAAAAGCCGCGCGCAACATTGAGGGCATCAACGTGCTCCCGGTGGCTGGCGCCAATGTCTACGACATCCTCAAGCACGACAAACTCGTTCTCACCAAAGCTGCGATCGAGGGCCTCGAAGCACGCCTTCTTCCGCAGGCTGAAGCAGAAGGGGCCGCAGCATGACCGAAGCCACGGCCAAGCATTACGACACCATCACCGCACCGGTGATTACCGAGAAGGCAACCCTCGGTGCTGAACATAACCAATATGTCTTCAAGGTGCCGCTCAAAGCCACCAAGCCTGAGATCGCTGAAGCGGTTGAGGCTCTCTTCGACGTCAAGGTGAAAGCGGTGAACACGCTCGTCACCAAAGGTAAGTCGAAGCGTTTCCGCGGTCGTCCGTACACCCGTTCGGACGTCAAAAAAGCGATGGTGACCCTTGAAGACGGTCACGCCATCGATGTGACGACGGGGCTCTGAAGACCATGGCACTCAAGACATACAATCCGACATCGCCGGGTCGCCGGACGCTTGTCACCATCGACCGGAAAAACCTCTACAAGGGCCGTCCAGAAAAGACGCTCACTGAGGGCAAGTCGAAGTCGGGTGGCCGCAACAACAATGGCCGGATCACGGCTCGCCGGATCGGCGGTGGTGCGAAGAACCTCTATCGCGTCATTGATTTTAAACGGCAGCGTTACGACGCGATCGCGACGGTGCAGCGGATCGAGTACGACCCGAACCGGACGGCGTTCATTGCCCTGATCGAATATGGCGATGGCGTGAAGTCCTACATCATCGCGCCTCAGCGTCTGGCAGAGGGCGACAAGGTTGTCTCTGGCGACAAAGTGGATGTGAAGCCTGGCAACGCCATGCCTCTGAAGAACATCCCTGTCGGGACGATCATCCACAATGTGGAGCTCAAGCCTCTGAAAGGCGCGCAGCTCGCGCGTTCGGCTGGCGCTTATGTCCAGCTTGTCGGCCGCGATGGCGACTACGCTCAGCTGCGCCTTAAGTCGGGTGAGGTTCGCCTCGTCCATGGTGATTGCCGTGCCACCATCGGTGCGGTCTCGAACCCCGATCACGCCAACACCGTGCTCGGGAAAGCCGGTCGCAAGCGGCACCTGGGCAAGCGCCCGGCCGTTCGCGGTGTGGCGATGAACCCGATTGATCACCCACATGGCGGCGGTGAAGGCCGCACCTCGGGCGGTCGTCACCCTGTCACCCCGTGGGGCAAACCCACCAAAGGTAAACGCACGCGGAGCAATAAGGAGACTGACCGTCTCATCATTCGCTCGCGCCACGCGAAACGGAAAGGACGCTAACCGATGCCGCGTTCCGTATGGAAAGGACCTTTCGTCGATCGGTACCTCCTCAAGAAGGCGGCTGACGCCGGCGAGGGTAAGCACAAGGGCGGGGTGAAAACCTGGTCCCGCCGCTCGACGATTCTCCCACAATTCGTGGGTCTGACGTTCAACGTCTATAACGGTCAGAAGTTCATCCCAGTGCACGTCACTGAGGACATGGTTGGCCACAAGCTTGGCGAGTTTAGCCCCACCCGGACCTATTACGGTCACGGTGCGGACAAAAAAGCGAAGCGGAAGTAAGCCATGGGCCAGCAGAAGAACCCTGTCCGCCGCGAAGATGATCAAGCGATCGCGAAAGGTCGCATGATCAAAACCTCGCCGCAAAAGCTGAACCTCGTTGCCCAGTCGATCCGCGGTATGCAGGTCGAGCGTGCGAAGAACGAGCTTCTCTTCAGCCGCAAGCGCGTCGCACGCGAAGTGCTGACCGTGCTCGAGTCGGCGATTTCGAACGCTGAAAACAACCATGATCTCGATATCGACTCGCTGATCGTCGAAGAAGCGTTCGTTGGCAAAAACCTGGTGATGAAACGCTTCCGTCCTCGCGCCCGTGGCCGCGTCGGCCGGATCAAAAAGCCGTTCGCTGAGATCACCATCAAACTCCGTGAGAAGGAGACAGCCTAATGGGTCAGAAAGTTAACCCGATCGGTCTCCGTCTGGGGATCAACCGCACCTGGGACAGCCGTTGGTACGCGGATAAAGGCGCTTATGGGGACCTCCTCCATGAAGACCTCAAAATCCGTGAGTACCTTCTGAAGCGTCTCTCCAATGCTGGTGTCTCGAAGGTCGTCATCGAACGTCCGCACAAGAAGTGCCGCGTCACCATCTACTCCGCTCGCCCTGGTGTGGTGATCGGTAAGAAGGGTGCTGACATTGAGAAACTCCGTCAGGAGCTTTCGCGGATGTCGAGCTCGGAAACGGTCCTCAACATTGTTGAGATCCGGAAGCCAGAGACGGACGCGACCCTCGTTGCTGAGAACATCGCGCAGCAGTTGGAGCGCAGGGCTTCGTTCCGCCGCGCCATGAAGCGGGCGATGCAAACGGCGATGCGTATGGGTGCCCTTGGTATTCGCGTGAACTGCGCTGGCCGTCTTGGCGGTGCTGAGATCGCCCGTACGGAATGGTACCGCGAAGGTCGCGTGCCGCTTCACACGCTCCGTGCCGACATCGATTACGGTGTCGCCACCGCCCGCACCACCTATGGTGCGATCGGTATCAAGGTCTGGATCTTCAAAGGCGAGATTCTGGAGCACGATCCGATGGCCCAGGAGCGTCGCCTGATCGATGCCCAGACCGGTGCCCCGCAAATGAACCGTGAGCGTCGTCCGCGTCGCCGCGAGAACGCATAAGAGGTCAGCATGCTGCAGCCAAAACGGACCAAGTTCCGTAAACAGCACAAAGGCCGGATCAAAGGTCTCGCCAAAGGCGGTACGACTCTCAATTTCGGGTCCTACGGTCTGAAGGCGGTCGAGCCGGAGCGCATCACGTCGCGCCAGATCGAAGCGACACGTCGTGCTATCACCCGTCACATGAAACGGGCTGGCCGGGTGTGGATCCGGATTTTCCCTGATGTTCCGGTCACGGCGAAGCCGACCGAAGTGCGGATGGGTAAAGGTAAAGGTTCGGTCGACCGCTGGGTCGCGAAGGTGAAACCTGGCCGGATCATGTTCGAAATCGACGGTGTTCCAGAGCCTCTGGCCCGTGAAGCTTTGGCTCTTGGTGCTGCCAAGCTTCCGATCAAAACCCGCATCGTCAAACGGATCGGGGAGGACGCGTAATGGGTCAAGCCACTGATAAAGCCCGCAACAAGCCGGCCGAGCGTATCCGCGATCTGAGTGATGATGAGCTCACCGACGAGCTGCTCGCGCTTAAAAAAGAACAGTTCAACCTGCGCTTCCAGGGCGCCTCCGGCCAGCTTGAGAAATCGAGCCGTGTCAAAGAAGTTCGCCGTGATATCGCACGCGTGAAGTCGATCCAGGCTCAGCGCCGCAAAGATACGGGCGCACCGGCGCGGACGACCCCTGAAGAAGTGAAAGAGGAGACGGCTGATGCCTAAGCGTATTCTCCAAGGTCCGGTGGTCTCGACCAAGGGCGACAAGACCGTTGTGGTGCGGATCGACCGTAGCTACCTGCATCCGCTCCTGAAAAAAGTGGTGCGGCGCTCGAAGCGCTACCACGCGCATGACGAGACCAACTCCAAACAGGTGGGTGACGTCGTGCAGATCATCGAATGTGCGCCAAAGTCGAAACTGAAGCGTTGGGAGCTTTTCTCCGGCGCGGAAGAAGCGGCGAAGGCTGAAGGTTAACGAGGAACGGCACCCGGTTTCCCCGGGGCTAAAACGGAGGATCCTATGATCCAGATGCAGACGAACCTCGACGTCGCCGATAACTCCGGCGCCAAGAGGGTGCAGTGCATCAAGGTCCTTGGCGGGGCCAAGCGGAAATACGCATCCGTCGGCGACATCATCGTGGTGTCGGTGAAGGAAGCGATGCCGCGTGGCCGCGTGAAAAAGGGCCAGGTGATGAAAGCTGTCGTGGTGCGGACCGCTAAAGACATTCAACGTCGTGACGGTTCTGTGATCCGCTTTGACGGCAACGCTGCTGTGATTGTGAACAACAACAAAGAGCCTGTTGGCACACGGATCTTTGGCCCAGTGACGCGCGAACTTCGCCGTGCTGGCCACATGAAGATCGTCAGCCTCGCTCCGGAGGTGCTGTAGTTATGGCAGCTCGTATCAAAAAGGGCGATAAGGTCGTGGTCCTTGCTGGCAAGGACAAAGGCGCTGAGGGCGAAGTTCTGAAAGTGATGCCCAAAGACGATCGCGTTCTCGTGCAGGGCGTTCAGATGGTCACCAAGCACCGCAAACCTTCGCAGCAGAGCCAAGGCGGCCTCGAGCGGATGGAGGCACCAATCCACGTCTCCAACGTAGCGCTCAAAGATCCCAAAGACGGCAAGCCGACCCGCATCGGATTTGAAGTCCGCGACGGCAAAAAAGTCCGTGTCGCGAAACGCTCGGGGGAGGTCCTCGATGTCTGAGACAGCAGTTGAAAACTACGTTCCGCGTCTGAAGACCAAGTATGTCGATTCCATCCGGGATAAGATGAAAGAGACGTTCTCTTATGGGAACGTCATGCAGATCCCGCGGCTGGAGAAAGTCGTCATCAATATGGGCGTCGGCGACGCGGTCAACGACCGGAAAGCCGTGGAGAAGGCTGCGGAAGAGCTCGAAGCGATCGCTGGTCAAAAGCCCGTGATCACCAAAGCGTCGAAGTCGATTGCGGGCTTTAAAGTCCGTGAAGAGATGGCTCTTGGCTGCAAGGTCACGCTGCGAGGCGAGAAGATGTACGAATTCGTCGATCGCCTCACCACCATCGCTCTTCCTCGGGTCCGCGATTTCCGCGGTCTCAACCCGAAAAGCTTTGACGGTCGCGGTAATTTCGCGATGGGCCTCAAAGAACACATCGTCTTCCCGGAAATCGACTACGATAAGGTCGAGACCCAGCGCGGTATGGACATCATTGTCTGCACCACAGCGCCTACGGATGATGAAGCCCGCGCGCTTTTGAAAGAGTTCAATTTCCCCTTCCGCGACAGGTAGTGAAGGGTTGTTCGGTACTTCCTTAGGCAGAGGAAAAGGCCGGAAAGGAGAAAGAAGACATGGCGAAAAAAGCGATGGTCGAACGCGACACGAAGCGTCGGCGCCTTGCTAAGAAATGGGATGCCCGCCGCGAGCGCCTGAAGGCGATCATGCGGTCTGAAGATGCAAGCCCCGAAGACAAGTTCAAGGCCGCAATGGCGTTGGCTGAAATTCCGCGTAACGCATCGAAAACCCGCATTCGCAACCGTTGCCAAGTGACCGGCCGTCCGCGCGGTTACTACCGTAAACTGAAGATGTCGCGCATCGCGCTGCGGGAGCTCGGCTCCCTCGGCAAGGTGCCCGGCCTCGTGAAATCCAGCTGGTAAGGGGACAGATAGACGATGACCATTGGTGATCCTCTCGGTGATATGCTGACCCGCATCCGCAACGCGCAAATGCGCGGGATGTCGAAGGCGGTGACCCCGGCTTCGAAGCTGCGTCAGCGTGTGCTCGATGTTCTGGAGTCGGAAGGCTTCATCCGCGGCTATGCGCGGGTTGAGCATGAAGGCAACAAGGCCGATCTCGAGATCGAGCTGAAATATTTCGACGGCGACCCTGTTATTTCGAAGATCAAACGGGTCTCGAAGCCTGGCCGCCGCGTTTATTCATCCGTCAAAGATATTGAGCCTGTGCGGAACGGTCTCGGCATCTCCATCCTTTCGACCCCGAAGGGTGTGATGTCTGACGCTGTCGCGCGCGAGCACAATGTCGGCGGCGAAGTTCTTTGTCAGGTGTACTGATCATGTCACGTATCGGCAAAAAACCCGTACCCGTACCGAAGGGCGTCGAGGCTAAGATCGACGGCCAGGTGGTGAAGGCCAAGGGCTCCAAAGGTGAGATGGAGTTCGTTGTGAACGAGCTTTGCCTCGTTGAAATGGGCGATGACGGCATCAAGGTGACCCCGGTCAACAAGACCAAGGAAGCCCGCGCTATGTGGGGCATGAGCCGCACCCAGATCGCCAATATCTTCGAAGGTGTCGCCAATGGCTTCACCAAACGGCTTGAGCTCGTGGGCGTTGGCTATCGTGCGCAGATGAAGGGCAAGAGCCTCAGCCTCTCCCTCGGTTTCAGCCACGACGTCACGTTTGATGCGCCTGAAGGTGTCGAGATCAAATGCGCCAAGCCCACCGAGATCGAGATCTCGGGCCGCGACAAGCAGGTCGTGGGCGAAGTCGCCGCCAAGATCCGCAGCTTCCGTCCGCCAGAGCCCTACAAAGGCAAAGGCGTCAAATACGAAGGTGAGTACATCTTCCGCAAAGAAGGGAAGAAGAAGTAATCATGGCTTTGACCCGTATTGCAAAACTCAAAAAGCGCGCCGGTCGTACACGTACGACAATCGCCAAGCGCGCTGGTGGCCGTCCTCGTCTCAGCGTTTATCGCTCGGGCAAGAACATCACCGCTCAAGTGATCGACGATGCGGCCGGCAAAACGCTGGCTTCGGCTTCGTCTCTCGAAAAAGACTTCCGTGCGAAGACCAAAGGTTCGAATGCAGACGCGGCGGCAGAGATCGGCAAGCTGGTTGCCGCTCGTGCCAAAGAAGCCGGTGTCGAGCACGTGATCTTCGACCGCGGCGGTTACCTCTTTCATGGCCGGGTGAAAGCCCTCGCCGAAGCCGCCCGTGAGGGCGGTCTCAAGTTCTAAGGGACCCTGACAGATGGCAAGAGAACCAAAACAAGGTGGTGATCGTCGCCGTAAGGGCGGCGCTGCGCGCGAAGAGGAACGCGATGAGTTCCAGGATCGCCTGGTGGCGATCAACCGCGTCGCAAAAACGGTGAAGGGTGGTAAAAACTTCGGTTTTGCGGCGCTCGTCGTGGTCGGCGATCAAAAGGGCCGTGTTGGCTATGGCAAGGGCAAGGCCCGCGAGGTGCCCGAGGCGATCCGTAAGGCGAGCCAGGAAGCCAAGCGCAACATGATCCGTGTGCCGATGCGCGATGGTCGGACGCTCCACCATGACGCCCATGGCCGTCACGGTGCTGGTAAAGTCGTGATCCGTACGGCGCCTCCGGGGACCGGTGTGATCGCCGGTGGTCCGATGCGTGCTGTCTTTGAAATGCTCGGCATCCAGGACGTGGTGGCGAAGTCGATCGGCACATCGAACCCTTACAACATGGTGCGTGCCACCGTGGACGCCCTCAAAGAGCAATCGAACCCGCGTTCGATCGCAGCCAAGCGCGGCCTGAAGGTCTCTGACCTGATCGCCCGCCGGGCGGCTGTGCAGGCGGACGCCACCGCAGTGGATGCAGGCTGATGGCTGAAGAACTGAAACGCGAACCAGGCCGCGGTCGTCGTGCGCCGAAAAACTACGGTGCGGACAAAGCGAAAGCCGAAGGCCGCGGCGTCATCACCGTTCGTCAGTACGGATCACCGATCCGCCGCGAGGCGAGCCAGGAGCGGACCCTCAAAGGTCTTGGTCTTGGTAAGGTCGGCCGTGAGCGCGAGCTTGAAGACACCCCTGCGATCCGGGGCATGGTGCGGAAAGTCCGCCACATGGTCGAGATCGTCGGTGAACCGCGCCTGCCGTAACGGGAGAGCACGGATCAATACCGTTGTCCCGGACGGCCGAAGGCTGATCCGGGACCCAAGGCAAGACACTGGTTCCTTGGTATGCGGCACGATCGTCTTCCGGCCATGGGTTCCGGCTCTTCGCTGCGCTCGGCCAGGATGACGATGAAAGACAAGGCGAGGGCACTGCCCGTATAGTCGAAGGAAAAGACAATGAGACTGACAGATCTGGCCGATAACCCCGGCGCGCGGAAACCGAAAAAGCGCGTTGCGCGCGGTATCGGTTCAGGCCGCGGCAAGACCGCTGGCCGCGGTGTGAAGGGCCAAAAATCCCGTTCGGGTGTGGCCATCAACGGCTTTGAGGGCGGTCAGATGCCGCTCCACATGAGGCTGCCGAAGCGCGGCTTCAATAAGCCCAACCGCAAGGACTTCACTGAGATCAGCCTGGCGCACATCCAAGCCGCCGCTGATGCTGGCGTCACGAAGATCACAGAGGATGGCCTCATCGAGGCTGGCTTTGTCGATAAGAAGCTCGACGGCCTTCGTCTTCTCGGTACCGGTGAGTTGACGAGCAAAGTCGACGTCACCGTCACTTACGCCACGGCGTCCGCTCGCGCTGCGGTCGAGAAAGCCGGCGGCACGGTCACCATGACCCGCCCTGAAAAGCACAAGCGCCTCCGCGGCAAAGAACGCGAAGAGGCCAAGGCGGCAGCGAAGAAAAAATAATCGGTATACAGCTGATCAATAAAAAAGGCGCGGCCAGCTGGCTCGCGCCTTTTTTATTTGCGAAGACATCGCTGCACCAAAAAAGGGCGCCGCCGAAGCATGCGCCCTTTGTCTTGGTGGTGAGGGTTTGTCTTTATGCAGCCAGCTTGCGGCGGGCGGCCCAACCGGCGAGGACCGATCCGAAGAGCACAACGGCGCCCGGTACTGGCACATATTCCGCGCTGAAGTTGAGATCGCCGTGGATCGTTGAACCCGACATCAAGGTATAGCCCAGATCGTTCGCCGCCGTGCCAGAGAAGGCGATGTTGAACCAGCCCGATCCGCCGAGGAAAGCGTCGTTGAAGATATCGTCCATGTCGATGTTGAACGCATCGCCGCCTTGGCCCCACTGGAATGGGTGCTTATCAGACGAGTGGTCGGTCATCACCGCAGTGATGCCAGCAAGGTCGCCCGTGCCGGTCATGGTCGATGTGCCGTACTCGTAGTAAGACATCTGATCGATGAACGCGATCCGGCGCGCATCGGTGGCGGGCAGGTTCAGGATGTCCTTGCAATCGCTGCCTTGGCAATATGGCAGGGCAGGCGGAGTGGCGTCGAGCGTGAGGTCCACCGAGATGTCGAAGCCGAACGTGCTCTCAACGCGGTTGATCACGCTGGCCGTGATCGTCGCCGACGAAAAATCATCGGCGAAAACGATCTTTGAGCCGTCCTGCAACGACCAGTTTTTTGCCGCGCCGACGACATTGCCGCTCGAGTTTTTGATGAAGTTGCTCAGCCACAGACCGTGATGGGGCAGGGCCGGCGTGGCGTCGGAAATGTCGTAGGTCACAGCGGCGAGAGCTTGCGCACCCAGCAACGAAACAGCTGCACTGACGGCAGCAATGAACTTTTTCATGGAACCCCCCGGCTCTCTTCAAAAAGGATAGCAGCAGATTAACACCCTGCGGCGAAACGCACCACCAATGTTAACGAGTAGCACCCTTAAACATGCCCGTTTTTGGCGTGGGGCTGGCATGCTTCAACTTTTTGTTCGCCACCGTCGGGTGAACGTGGGTTGCGCCAGGACTTGGCGGTTCCAATCTTGGGCCTTGAGCAGGGGACGCTGCGATGAGGACGTGGTCGCCAGCGTGCGGCCCTCATTCACTCTCCCGCTCCGCGATTTTCTTCTTGATTCCGAGCCGACAGCATCTAGCAACCCCCGATGACCTCAGCCGCAGAACAAATGGCTTCCAACTTCTCCTTCGGCAATTTTGCCAAGGCAGATGAACTTAGGAAGCGGATCTTCTTCACCCTCGGTGCGCTTATTGTGTACCGCGTGGGCACGTTCATCCCGATTCCGGGTGTGAACCCTGACGCCTTCGCCGATCTTTTCTCGACGCAGACGGGCGGCCTTTTGGGCACGTTCAACCTGTTCTCAGGCGGCGCGACCGAGCGGATGGCGATTCTCGCGCTCAACATCATGCCCTACATCTCCGCGTCGATTATCATGCAGATGATGTCAGCGATCGTCCCTTCGCTGGAGGCGATCAAGAAAGAGGGTGAGGCAGGGCGCCGGCAGATCAACCAATATACGCGCTACCTGACCGTGCTCTTGGCGCTGGTGCAGGGCTATTTCATCGCCGCTACGATCGCGGGGCAGACCAGCCCTAACGGCATCCCGATTGTCCCAAACGCGGGGCCAATGTTCATCCCCACGACGGTGGTGACCCTCGTCGGCGGCGTCATGTTCCTCGTCTGGCTTGGTGAGCAGATCACGGCGCGGGGCATCGGTAACGGGATCTCGCTGATCATCTTTGCTGGGATCATCGCGGAGCTACCGCGGGCAGCCGCGGGTCTTTTGACCTCGGGTCAAACCGGTGCGCTTCCTGCCTTCGTTGTGATCCTGGTGATCGTTCTCGCGATCGCGCTCATTTCGTTTGTTGTCTTCATGGAGCGCTCACAGCGGCGGCTGCTGGTCCAGTACCCGCGGCGCCAGCAGGGCAACAAGATGACCCAAGGCGAGAAGAGCCACCTTCCGCTGAAGCTCAACACAGCCGGTGTGATCCCGCCGATCTTTGCCAGCTCGCTCCTGTTTTTGCCTGCGACAGCGCAAGGCGCGATTGGGCAGAGTGCGCCGCTTTGGCTGCAGGATCTTGTGGGGAGCCTGACGCCAGGCAACTGGCCGTACATGGCGCTTTATGCAGGCGGCATCATCTTCTTCTGCTTCCTTTACACCTCGATCGTCTTCAACCCGCAGGACACGGCCGACACGCTGAAACAGTATGGCGGCTATATCCAAGGCTATCGTCCGGGCGCGAAAACGGCCGAATACATCGACTACGTCCTGACACGGATCACTTGCATTGGTGCTGCGTATTTGACCTTTGTCTGCTTGATGCCGGAGTTCCTGCGCATGCAGTATTCAGGCATCCCGGTTTACCTCGGGGGCACGTCACTCTTGATTGTGGTGACAGTCACACTGGACACGGTGCAGCAGATTCAGGGACACCTTCTAGCGCAGCAGTATGAGTCGCTGATCAAGAAGTCGAAGTTGAGAGGAACGCGCGGATGATCGTCATCTTTTTGGGACCGCCAGGGGCCGGAAAAGGCACCCAGGCTAAGATGATTGCGTCAAAGCACGGCATTCCTCAGCTCTCGACCGGTGACATGCTTCGCGCCGCCGTCGCGGCAGGAACCGAACTGGGCCTCAAGTGCAAAGCGATCATGGATGCCGGTGATCTTGTCTCGGACGAGATCATGGCGGGTGTCATCGCCGACCGCATTGACCAAGACGACTGCAAAGACGGCTTTTTGCTGGACGGTTTCCCGCGGACCCTGCCGCAGGGTGAGGTGCTCGAAGACATGCTGAAGGCCAAGGGCCGTCCCGTGGATGTGGTGCTGGAGCTGCGCGTCGATGACAACGAGCTCGTCAACCGCCTGAACAGCCGCATCGCCGAGACCAAGGCAGCGGGCGGTGAGGTGCGCGCGGACGATAATGAAGACACGTTCCGCAAGCGCCTGGGCGTTTACAACAGCCAGACGGCCCCGCTGGTCCCCTTTTACGAGGAGCGTGGGCTGCTGAAATCGATCGATGGGATGTTGGCGATCGACGAGGTCACAGCTGCCATTGAAGCTGCGCTCGCGTGAACAGCTTGAAGGCGTCTCAATGAGCTTGACAGCGCGATGACAGGGGTTAGACCCCTGCTTTCCGCACGACCGGATGTCGGCACGCTTTGCCTATGGGCGGGGCGTGCTCATGTTTTTTTCGCCGCAGATGATCTGCGCACCCGCAAGAGAGGATAACGATGGCCCGCATCGCCGGTGTGAACATCCCTAACAACAAGCGCGTGCATATTGCGCTGACCTATATCCATGGCATCGGTCTGACCAAAGCCAAGGAAATCGTTGAGAAAACCGATCTCGACTTCACCCGCCGTGTGCAGGACCTGACGGACGCGGAGGTGCTTCGGATCCGTGAAGCGATCGACGCCGATTACACCGTGGAAGGCGACCTTCGCCGTGAGAACGCGCAGAATATCAAGCGCCTCATGGACCTTGGCTGCTATCGCGGTCTTCGTCACCGCCGCGGCCTGCCTGTTCGTGGCCAGCGCACCCACACCAACGCTCGGACGCGTAAAGGTCCAGCCAAACCGATCGCCGGGAAGAAGAAGTAATGGCACGCCAACCCACCCGTCAGGCTCCACGCCGCCGCGAGCGCAAAAACATCGTTTCTGGCGTCGTTCACGTGAACGCCTCCTTCAACAACACCCATGTCACCATCGCCGACGCCCAAGGCAACACGATCAGCTGGTCGACCTCGGGCCATATGGGCTTCAAAGGCTCACGGAAGTCGACGCCTTTTGCGGCGCAGATGGCCGCTGAGGACGCAGCGAAAAAAGCCATGGAGCACGGCCTTCGCTCGGTCGATGTTTTGGTGCGTGGCCCAGGCTCGGGCCGTGAGAGCGCGCTGCGGGCGCTGCAGGCTGCTGGCTTGACGGTGACGACCATCAAAGACGTCACGCCCATCCCTCACAACGGTGTGCGCCCCCGTAAACGTCGCCGCGTCTAAGACTCCCCTTAAAAGGTCAGGGCGCGCCTTCCGCCGAAGCGCCCGTTGGAGAACCCCTCTATGCTCGAAAAGAATTGGCAAGAGTTGATCAAGCCGCAAAAGCTTGAGGTGCAGCCTGGATTTGACCCGCAGCGCAAGGCGACCATTGTCGCTCAGCCGCTGGAGCGCGGGTTTGGTCTGACCCTCGGTAACTCCCTGCGCCGCATTCTGATGTCGTCGCTGCAGGGCGCGGCTGTCACCTCCGTCCAAATCGACGGCGTGGTGCACGAGTTCAGCTCGATCCCAGGTGTGCGCGAAGACGTCACCATCATTATCCTGAACATCAAGCAGCTGGCTCTGCGCATGCATGCTGATGGACCGAAGCGCCTGACGCTGAAGAAGCAGGGTCCTGGCATTGTCACGGCAGCTGACATCCAAGAGACTGCTGACGTTGAGGTGCTCGATAAAGATCACGTGATCTGTACCCTCGACGAGGGCGCTGATCTGCGCATGGAACTGACCGTTCAGACTGGCAAAGGCTATGTGCCTGCTGACCGCAACCGTCCCGAAGACGCACCGATCGGTCTGATCCCAGTCGACAGCCTCTATTCGCCGGTTCGCCGGGTGTCCTACAAGGTGGAGAACACCCGTGAGGGCCAGGTTCTCGACTATGACCGCCTGATCCTCGACATCGAAACCAATGGTGCGATCAGCCCGGATGATGCGGCTGCTTACGCCGCGCGGATCCTCCAAGATCAGCTGCAGATCTTCGTCAATTTCGACGAGCCGAAGCAGGACACTGGTGCGCAGCAGGAAGAGGAGCTCCTCTTCAATGCCGCGCTCCTCAAGAAGGTCGACGAACTCGAGCTTTCTGTGCGTTCGGCGAACTGCCTTAAGAACGACAACATCGTCTACATTGGCGACCTCATCCAAAAGACCGAAGGCGAGATGCTCCGCACACCGAACTTTGGCCGGAAGTCGCTGAACGAGATCAAGGAGGTTCTGGCCTCGCTTGGTCTGCACCTCGGTATGGACGTGCCGGACTGGCCGCCGGATAATATCGAGGAACTGGCCCGCAAGTTCGAGGATCAAAGCTAAGATCCGCTGCCCACGGCAGGGCCGTGGGCTCCAACTCCCGCCTTCGAAAGGTCATCAAGATCTGGAGATAGGCACCACGGTCTCCGCCGGCGCTTTGCCGTGTTGAACGTGCTAAAGAAGAACCAAACCATCCGGCGCTGCCGGAGTAGTGGAGAGTGAACCATGCGCCACGGCGTTGCGCACCGCAAACTGAACCGCACGGCGAGCCACCGGAAGGCGATGTTCGCCAATATGGCGGCGTCGCTCATCAAACACGAGCAGATCGTCACCACCCTGCCGAAAGCCAAAGAGCTGAAGCCGATCGCTGACAAGCTGATCACGCTGGCGAAAAAGGGTGACCTGCATGCTCGCCGTCAAGCGATCTCGAAGATCCGTGATGTCGAGATGGTCGGCAAGCTCTTTGAGACGCTTGGCCCACGCTACAAGGACCGCAATGGCGGCTACACCCGCGTGATGAAAGCGGGCTTCCGTTTCGGCGACAACGCTCCGCGTGCGGTCATTGAGTTCGTCGACCGCGACGAGACGGCCAAGGGCCAGGATTCTGGTCCAACGATGCAGCTCGTCGACGCTGATGCCGAATAAGATCAGACATCTGATCGGTTAAAGAGGCCGCCCCGTGGGGCGGCTTTTTTGTTTCCCGTCCTCAGAAAGGGAGGCCCTGAAGAGTTCTTCAAGCCGTGCTGCCAAGAGCCGGATATCATGCCTCTCCTCGATCCGCTTACGCCCTTCTTGTCCGAGCCGTGACAGCTGGACCGGCGAGGCCATCATCACATCACGGATGGCTTCACGAAGATGATCCACCGACGATGCGGGGACGATCCACCCGCAACCGCTATCCAACAGCTCAGGAATGCCGGCGATATAGGTCGATAGGGCTGGCCGTCCCAGGGCGAGCGACTCCATGATAACGATCGGCAGCCCTTCGGCAAAGCTTGGTAGCAAGAGCGCTCTGGCTTTCCGAAGACGCGCCAGTACTTCGCGATTGGCCATCCATCCCGTGAGCTCGATATGGCCAGCCAGACCAAGGCGTTCGATCTCTGACTCGATCAGGGGACGGCTTTCACCGTCGCCCACCAGTACGACTTTCAGCTCGGGAAACTCGGACACCAAAGGCGCAATCGCATCAGGGATAAGCGCTTGGCCTTTTTGCGGGCACAATCGTCCCACACAGATCAGCTCGCTGGCGTTGGCTGGAACATCGCTGGGTTCGAACTCGGAGAGATTGAGACCGCAGCGCGCAACGTGCACCTTGTCGCGGTGCTCAATGCCCGACCAACGAATGATCTGCATACGCGCGTAATGCGTGATCGCGATTGCAAACGCGGCATGCTCGACCTTCAAGTCATAGCAGTGCTGCTCGGGCGCCACGAATTCATCAGGGCCATGGGCGGTGAAGCTATAGGACGGGCCACCCATCAGCCGCGACAGCATCGCCACTGCTGGCGCATTGGTGCTAAAATGGCAATGAAGATGGGCCACGCGCTCCTTGGCGCAGCGCTGTTTGAGATGGGTAGCCTCCAGAAGGTAGGCCACAGGGCGGACGAAATCGCCTGATCCCTTCATCAGCTCAAAGAGTGCCTTGCCAGCACGCAAAACGCCGCCTGGGTTGCTCGCCAGCTCTTTGAGAAAGCTCGTGATCAGTCGGTTCGCGTCGCCGGTAAGAAGATACTCGGTCTTTTCTTGCTCAGCCTGGTCCCGCGGGTCGACCAGGTCTTGCGTCCACCGGCGCACTGCGAAGCGCTTGACCTCGACGCCGCGCGCTTCGAGCGCTTCGATCTCCCGGCGGATGAACGTGCCGCTTGTGACAGGATAGGTGTTAAGCAGATAGCCAACCTTCATGATTGCTCTCCGTCCCGCGGTGTGCGCGTCCACTGCCGCGAGCTCTCTCGTGCCGACTTACCGTAGACCCCAATTTTGAATGCTAGGAACGAGACGAGGGCAGAGAGTTCTGAGACGGGAAGAACGCCGCGACCGCGGCCTAGCCAAGCGACGCCGATGGCGAGCGTGAAGAGAGCCGCTGCGAGAGCTGCGATCAGGAGACCTGTCCACGCCCCCAAAACAGCCAGAAGTGTACCGCTAACGACGCCAGCAAAGAGCAGGACAGCGAACAGCGATAAGGGCGGAACCAATACGTTGAGCGCGAGGGCAAGCCGCCAAAACTGTGGCGGCACAAGAGAGCCCCTAATCAATCGGCCGATCCGCTGACGGATAATTCCGACCGAACCATGCTCCCATCGTGCTCTTTGCACCCGCGCGGCATCTTCGCTTTCAGGAAAGGTGCTGCTGACAACATACTCAGGCGCAAAACGAACGCGCTGTCCTTCTGCGGCGAGGGTGATGGTGAGGGCCAGGTCTTCGACAATCTCACCGGAGCCCAGCGCCAGGTTCTCCGCGACGGCCCATGGAAACGCCGCGCCAGCGCCCACCAAACGCGTAGCGCCCGCCAACCTCGCAAGTCCGCGCATACGAACATCATTGATCAACAGCCAAGCGAAACTGGCGACCGAGCGGGAGGGCGGAGCATTCTCCTCCGCATGCATCATGTAGAGTGCTTGCGCGGGATCACCGAGGGCCGCCGCTTGAGCGCAAACATGTTGGACCAAGCCATCGCTGTGAAGGCAATCCGCATCAGTAAACAGCACCACAGCAGGCGGGTTCTCCCGCAGATGATCGAGTCCGAACTGCAACGCATAGCCCTTGCCCCGGCGCGCAGGATCCTGCCGTACAAGCACCTCAGCACCCTCGGCGCGTGCCACATCGGCGGTGTCATCTTCACAATTGTCAGCAACGATGATCAGCCGATCTTGTGGCCGCAATTGTGCCTGAACGTCCTTGATCGTCGGGATGAGGCCATTGCCTTCATTGTGCGCGGGGATGACCACCGCGATCGGCCCTGGCTCGGGGTTCTGGCTCTCATGCGGCTTGAGCCCAAAGGAGGCGAGCACCTCGGCGCTAAGCCAGATGCTCAAAACCAGCAAAAGAGCGGCAAAGCCGAGTTGCAGAGTCGCTAGGATGGCGATGATCATCGCGGCCCTGTCCTCCTGATCATAAAAGATCTAGCGCCACTCCCTTGGCGGCTAGCGCTCAGAACCTCTAGGTACAACGTCCATGCTAAGGGTTGGTTTCATGTCGCGATCTCACATTGTCCTGTGTTTTTTGGCTGTCGCGGCCAGTCTCGCCCCCGCGGCTGCGCAGTCGCTCCAGCCGCGGAGCGATCTCGAGCTGCGGGCGACCTATGCGCCGGTGGTCGAGGCGACCGCCCCTGCTGTGGTGAATATCTACACCCGCCGCACCGTGAGGACGCGGTCCCGGAGCCTGTTTGATGATCCCTTTTTTCGCCAGTTCTTTGGCGATGTCGCCCCTGGCCCGACCAGGGAGCGGGTGCAGTCCTCGCTCGGCTCGGGCGTGATCGTCGATGCGGATGGGGTGATCGTCACCAACAACCATGTGATCGAGAATATGGACGAAATCCGCGTCGTCCTTGCCGATCGCCGTGAGTATGAGGCGGAGGTGTTGCTCACCGATCCGCAGACGGACCTCGCGATTTTGCGGATCGAAGCTGATGAGCCACTTCCGGCGCTCCGTTTTGCTGACAGTGATGAGGCGTTGGTCGGTGACATTGTGCTGGCCATCGGCAACCCGTTCGGCGTCGGGCAGACCGTGACCTCAGGCATCGTATCGGCGCTCAGCCGCACCAATGTGTCAGTCTCCGACTTCCAGTTCTTCATCCAGACCGATGCCGCGATCAATCCAGGCAACTCGGGCGGAGCGCTGGTCGATGTCGACGGCGACCTTCTCGGTGTGAACACAGCGATTTACTCCCGGTCCGGAGGATCGAACGGTATCGGTTTCGCTATCCCGGGCAATCTGGTGAAGCGCGTTGTCTCTTCGGCCGTCGGGGGCGATACCACCGTGCGGCGGCCGTGGCTTGGCGTGATCGGCTCTGACGTTGACGCGCGGATTGCGTCAGCGATCGGGCTCGATCGTCCGATGGGCGCGCTCATCAGTCAGATTTATCCTGGCGGCCCCGCCGATCGGGCAGGCCTCAGGGAAAGCGATGTGATCCTCGCGATCGATGGTCAGGATGTGATGAGCGGCGAGGCGCTCCGCTACCGCCCCGCTACGGGTGAAGAGGGCGATAGGGTGGAACTGCGCTATCTGCGCGAAGGGGAGGAGCGGACCGCACGCGCACGGCTCGCTTATCCGCCAGAAACACCGGGCAAGGATGAAACCCTGCTTGAGGGTGAGCACCAGTTCTCCGGGGCAACCATCGCCAACTTATCGCCTGCTTTGGCTGAAGAGCTCGGACGCAGTCCCTTCGACGAAGGTGTTGTGATCTTGAGCGTCCAGCGTAACAGCATCGCCAGTCGTTATCGTCTGCGGCCTGGGACGATCATCATCGCGGTTGATGACCGTGAAACCGACAGCGTCGACGATGTCGAACGGGCCTTGCGCGTCGGCGCTCTTGAGTCCGTGACTCTCAAAAATGATCGTGGCCAGACAGCGCGCTATAGGCTGACGCGATAGTCCGGTGCAAGAGCGCCCGGTGTCAGCAATAGGCGGTTAGGAAGAGGGAACTCAATATCGCGCTTGAGGCGCACTTGCGAGGCCCATTTGTTCATGATGGCGATGTCCTCGCCAAATATGGCTTGGATATTGGCCGCTTCCTCTTCGCGCGCATCGGCGTTGAAGCGTTGATCAGCGATTTTGGCATTGGTTTCGAAGACATCGCTTGCGACGACGGCTCCAATCGAGCTTTCGTCAGCATCCACGTGAAAGTGATGGCAGAGTTTGTTCAGTGTTGCGCCTTTGTGCTCGAGGAATTCTCGATCGGTGAGGGTGACCACTTGGTCAGGATAGCGTTCAATGAGATTGGAGAAGAGCTCCATCTGCGCGCGCCAGACCAGGGTCGCCATTTGCAGGTCCGTAAAGGCGATCGCCTGGCGGGCGGGAAAGTGATCAAGTCCGAACGCATCCATCGAGAAGACGTTATACAACGTCCGAACGAAACCTCGGCAGGCCTCGCCCTTCTTGACAACCGAAACCAGAAAATCGACCAGTGATGACGTGATGATGACCGCGCGGTGCCCAAGCTCCAACACCTCCTCTAGAAGGTTGTTCGCAGCATTTGTCGGCTTCAGGATGATAGGGCGATGGTCGGGTGTTCGCGACAAGAGCGGGATGATGCGATCAAAGAGCATCTGGTAGCGCGCTTTCCCCTTTTCACTTTGGGAGAGCATCCGCTTGGCGTTGGCCAATCCCATCAAGATGTCAGGTTCCCTCAAGACATGACACGACGCGGTCGCGTTCATTGCTGCTGTGAGCAATGTTGAACAGCAGTAGGATGAATGAAAAATCCACCGCGGCTCGGAAGGGGCGCTGACGAGCGGCACCTCGCAAATCGAGCGCTGCGTAAACTGAAATTCTGTATTCAGAAAACGTTGATCTAGAAAGGGCGCGGCCTTCAGGTCATCGATGTTGGTCTTGATAAAGTAAAGCGTTTCATAGTCGTTGGCCAATCGGGCCGGAAACCACTCCGATTCATCAAAGATGGTCGTCGGTGTCGTCATCTTATGTGCCCAAATCCGAAAAGAGAGGCGGAGGAGGCAGACGGCCCGCAACGCTCCCCTTAACTACACCTGTAATCTGTGCTATTTGATATCGAAAATCGATACAAATTAGCAAATGGTCAGGCTTCATGCGCGGTGGGGTTGGGCCGAAGGGCCGGACGCGAATGGGAGGCGCTGGGGGGCATGATTCGTTCGGGGTATCGGCGCTTAGCGATCAGCGTAAGGCGCCTTGGCGGTTCTGTAACACCGTAGGCAGCGAGTTTCCCCAATCGACGGTCGTCCTCAACCCCGTTCGTTCGCCAGGCCTTTTTTCGGCCTTCTCCTTCGCATAAACTGTCCACCGGAGAGGCTTCATGCGGTTTGCGATCTTTCTTTTGACCCTCGTTGTTCTCTCCTTGGCGGTTCTCTACGTTTTGGGGGATCGGCGGCAGCCGCAGTCGGTACCGATCACGCAGGAGGTCGAGCTCGGCGCTCGATAAGGGATATGAAGCATCTCGTGATCGGCGCGCTCAGCGTCCTTGTTGGTGCCCTCAACCTGGCTTCGGCGCAGGTCGAGCGCGCACGTTTTGACGATAGCTCGTTTGCATTGGGCGTGCTCACTGAAAGCGATGGCGCTCTGCGGCGCACGCTTTGGGATGGCGCGGAGGCGCGGGATATCGAAGCGCAGCTGGAGGCGGTCCCCACCGCCTTTGACGATCCGGCCAAGCGCCTCATTCTCCGCCGGGTGCTTCTTTCGCCAGGGGAGAGCCCGCGGGATGCCGATGAAGCCCTGGCCGGCCTCAAGCTGCGCCGCGCTGTTGAGGCAGGGTATGTGATGGAGGCCGCGGCGCTGGCCGAGCTGACGCCTGGCCTTGCGATCAAGCCAACCCTAGCCGAGAGCGTGGCGTATAGAGATCTTCTCCTCCTCCAATATGATCGCGCTTGCGCGCGCGGCGCCAGCCTGCGTGAGGGACGCCAAGCGCCCTTTTTCGTCCGTCTCCGGGCTTTTTGTTATATTCATACCGGTGAGCGCGCTGCAGCTGACCTGACCATCAGTCTCGCCAAAGAAGAGGGCGTTTTAAGCGCCGAGGATGAGACCGCGCTGCGGTCTCTGCAGACCGGGTTTCCCACCGGCGCGCTTCCGAACAACGCTCTTCAGTATGCGGCCTTCCGAAAGCTTGGCGGCTTGGTCAATGAGGCTGATGTCGAGGTCGTGGCTGCACCCATCGTCACCGCCATTGCGATGGACCGTAACATCAGCAACACGGTCCGCATCGCCGCCTTGCGCCGCGCCGCACTTGAGGACCTGATGCCGCCGCGCGATTTGGGCCGGGTTGCCGAGTCCGTCCCCGGCACGCGCATTGCGCAGGATGTCGGCTTTATCAGGGCCTTGCCGCAGGGTTCCGGTGCGCGCGCTGGTGCGATCGGTGAGGCGCTTGTCGACAACAATGCTGATCCGGCTGCGTTTCTTCTCCGAGCCAAGATCTTCGGTACAGAAATCGCCTCAACGGCGCCTGATCCCTCTACCGATGAGTATGAGGTGGAGTACAGCCTGGCATGCCTCTTAAACGGCCGGTACGAGGCGGCCGAGCGCTGGATCCGCAGTGTTGCGACCCGCGAAGGACAGGGCGCGGAGACCGCCTTCTTCAACCTCACAAAGCTCTACAGCTATCTCCAACCAACCGCGGCGCAGCGCCTTGCTGGCGCGATCGGTGAGGACCTGCCGCTGCCGCCCGATATCGCCGTTGATGCGGCTGATCGAGCAGCGCAGGGCCAGCTCACAGGCAACCTGCCCAACGTGGTGGACAACGCGCTGTCAGCGGCATCGAGCGGCAGCCAGGGGGCGCAGCTCTTGGCAGCGCTCACGGCCTCAACCATCATTGCTGAGGGTGAGCTGGGCCGCATTCGCGACACGGTGGCGGCCAATCTCTATCAAGAGGCGGGCGGCTATGAGATCGCCCGGGCCGCTGTGTTCCGAAGCGCTGCGCTCAGCTCTGCCCCGCGCCTGCGGGTCGAGACGGTGAACCCGCAATTCTACCGTCCACGGCTGAAACCTGTGCGCACCCGCCGGTGAGTCGCTCGGACTCAGCGGCGATCGAGGCGTTCCTTGAAATGATGATGGTGGAGCGGGGTGCATCACCGCGGACGCTACGCAATTACGGGCGCGATCTTGGCCGTGTCGCGATATTCTTCTCTCAGCGGAACGTGACGCTGACGGAAGCGTCCCGCGACGATCTCGCGGCCTATCTTGCCAAGCTCGAGGAGACGGGGCGAAGCCGCGCGACGGCGGCGCTTTGCCTCTCAGCGCTCAGGCAATTTTATAGCTTTGCGTATGCGGAGGAATGGCGCAGCGACAACCCCGCCCTCACCCTAGAGACGCCCAAAAAGGAGCGGCGCCTTCCCAAAGTGCTGTCGGTCGATGAGGTTGAGCGGCTTCTCACCTTGGTGGATGAGGATGCGGCTACGGACGCGCCGAAAGCGCTGCGGCTGCAGGCGCTTCTTCATATTCTCTACTCCACCGGTCTGCGGGTGTCGGAGCTCGTGACCTTGCAAGCATCATCGCTTGTGGGGGGCGGCAGCGCGCTTCTTCGGGTGATTGGCAAGGGTTCCAAGGAACGGCTCGTGCCGCTGACGGAAGAGGCTGAGGAGGTTTTGGCGCGCTATCTGGACAGAGGCCGCCCTGCGTTCGTGCCCGAGGGCGGAAGCCCGTTTCTCTTCCCCTCGCGTAGCCAAACCGGGCATCTCACATCGGCCCGTTTTGCCCAACTTCTCAAAGATCTGGCGGCCAAGGTGGGTATTGATCCTGGACGCATCTCGCCGCATGTCCTGCGCCACGCTTTTGCCACCCATCTTCTTGAAGGCGGGGCGGATTTAAGGTCGCTCCAACACCTTTTGGGGCATGCTGACATCACGACGACGCAAGTTTACACCCATGTCCGTCAAGCGCGGTTGAGAGAGGCCCTCGAGACGCATCATCCGCTTGCGGCAGGGAAAAGGAATTGAGCCATGCGCACCTATTTGGATTTCGAAAAGCCGATCGCGGAGCTTGAAGACAAGATCGATGCGCTGCGCAGCCTCGATGGCGACGCGGGTGCTGAAGTGGCGCCGGAGATCAAGCGGCTGGAGGAGAAGGCCGATAAACTCCTGCAGGATACCTATGAGGGGCTGACGCGCTGGCAGAAGACCCAAGTCGCACGGCACGCGGCGCGCCCCCATTTCACCGACTATGCGGAGCTGATCGCTGACAATTTCGTCGAGCTTTGCGGCGACCGCGCTTTTGGAGACGATCGTGCGATTATCGGCGGCACCGCGGTGGTTGGCGGCCACCGCGTGGTGCTGATCGGCCATGAGAAGGGCCGCGATACCGATAGCCGTATTGAGCACAATTTCGGCATGGCGCGGCCGGAAGGCTATCGCAAAGCGATCCGCTTGGTGGAGATGGCTGAACGCTTCGGGCTTCCTGTGATCACCCTTGTTGATACGGCAGGCGCCTACCCTGGCCGGGGTGCAGAAGAGCGGGGCCAAGCCGAGGCCATCGCATCATCGACGGCTGCGTTCTTGGGCGCAGGCGTACCGATCGTCTCGGTCATTTGCGGCGAGGGCGGATCCGGCGGCGCGGTGGCACTGGCCGCAGCGAACCGAGTCTTGATGCTCGAACATTCTGTCTACTCGGTGATTTCGCCGGAAGGCTGCGCCTCTATTCTATGGAAGGACGCGCAGAAAAAGGGCGAGAACAAAGCACCGGATGCGGCCGAAGCGATGAAGATCTCGGCTCAGGATCTCGAAGAGCTTGGCGTCATTGATGCCATTATACCCGAGCCGGTCGGCGGCGCGCATCGGCTGCCCGACATTGCCATGGAAGCTGTCCGCGATGCGATTGTTGATGTGCTGAAGGAGCTCGAAGGTATGGGCCCTGACGAGATCAAAGCCCAGCGCCGCGAGAAGTTCTTGAACCTCGGCCGCATGGGTCTCGGCATAGCCGCATAACGAAAGGGCGCCCTCAAAGGGCGCCCGAATCTTCATCTATCGATTTTTCGTTAGCTTACTTCGTGCGGCGACGACGCGCTGCAGCCACAATAAGACCCGAGCCCATCAGAAGAGCAGCGCCAGGAACAGGCACTGGATCAACAGCAACTGCATCAATGTCAAAGCCGTCGGTGCTCACGGAGTCTGGGAAAATCGCCTTGGTTGCATCGACCAGGAGGATATAGCTGAAAGTTTCCGAGATCGTCACGGTCTCGGCGGCAGCCGAACCGTTGGTTGCCGTACCAGCAAGTGTGTAGTTCAAACCACTCGTGAACGAAGCGAGATCTGCCAGCGGAACGTCTGATGTCGAACCAGGAAGCGTTGATCCGTAGTAGACATAGACAGCTTCGGGGTGATTGCTGCAGCCGCCGTCGACGACATTGTTACAACCAAAAGTGACTTCCACTGTTTGAGCGCTGCCGCCAACGAACGGCGAGCCGGGGAAGCCGAAGAAGGCGTAGGCAAGGCCATCATCGACGGTCGACAGACCTAACGAAAGAAAATTGATGGGGCTGCTGCCCACCTGATCAGGTGCTCCAAGCGCGTTGGACGGGTTTTCGCGCGCTGGGTTGGAATAGCTATCATTATCGTGCCACAGCACTTCGTCAGCGTAAACGACTGCGGCTTGGGCCGCTGAGAACAACATCGCGCAAGCGCCAGATGCTGCCAAGATAAGTTTTTTCATGGTTCAATCCCCACCAAGTTAATCAACGATACACTAAAACGCTATTCTTCGCAACTGCGTTAACCTGGTGTTTTCCCTAATTAACCAACAAAAATAGCACCTTAGCGCAATCCTGGGTTGCTCCGTGTGCTGGTCAGCACGTATGACGAGCTATGCGCGCTAGTCGGTTTTCTTCAGACTGGCGAGCACCGCGAAGGGGCTATCGGGATCGGCTTCCTTGCGCTTGCGTTGCGGCGCTGAGGTGAATGTCCGCGGTCCTTTGTCCTTCGGCGGGCGTTTCCCGCCTTTGCCCTTGGGAGGTCCGCCACGCTTGTCACCGGAAGCGTGTTTATCTTGCGCCTTCCCGCGGTACTGGCCGTCCCTTTTGCCGTCGCGCCGTGGCGGGCGGGGCGGCTGATAACGCCACAGGGTCACGGTTTCCATCTGAGGCTCGCCATCCGCGTCCGCGGCATGTTCCGGAGTCGGTGCGGCATCGTCAGCTGCTGACGCGGAAGCGGTGTCGTCGGTTGCCGCGGTGACGGTTGCATCAGCAGCAGGCGTATCGGCTGTAGGCGCGTCGCTGTCCGCCGCCTGGGCCTCCGATCCGCTGTCGGCTGGTGTATCAACCGCCGCAACGGCCTCGTCGCTCGGCGGGCTGGCGTCAACATCCGCAGACGCTGCAGTTTCCGCCTCGGTGTCAGCGAGAGGCGCTGTCTCGGTGGCTGCTTCCGAGGCCTTGCCATCGGCTGGCTCTTCAACCGGCTTGGGCTCCACCCGCCTCTCAACGGTCTGCTTCTTATAGCCGAGATTGCCGAGGATCTCTTCGAAGGCCTCACCCGACACACCGACGAGAGACATCATCCGTTGGTTGGTCTCAAAGCCTTGCTTGCCGCCTTCTTCGCGGGCTTTGCGGATTTCTTGTGCCAGCCGCTCGAGCATGTCGATCCGTACCGCGCGGGAGCCGGTCGGCCGATAGCCAACGGCATACCAAAAGGCATGCGGCACTTTCTCGTCGTTCGGCACCGACGTCGCGCCGGCGGGCGGAAATTCATTCGTACTTGGATCAACCTCAACCCAGAGCGACCAAAGAAGACCCAGGAACTGTGCTGGCGCTGGTTTCAAGAGGGCGGGCATATGCAGCGTGTACTCACCAAACCGCACGCCGAGCTTTCGCATACCGGCCCGTTCGTCTTGGGTGAGGGCTTTGATCTCATCCGCAATCGGACGGCGCGACACGGCACCAAAATTCTCCACCAGCCGGAAGGCGAGCCCGCGCGCATTGGGCGATAGGCTTTCAGGATCGTCCGACGGTCTGTTGAGCGATGCTTGCAGCGTCACCAGCGGTCCCGCGAGACCCTCCACACGGTCCGCGATGAAGGCGCGCAAGCGTTCCTCGATCGCGGCGACGGCGGAGGCTGGCATATGCTCCATCGCAACGAAGCGAAAATCCGGGCGCAAGGGCTGTGGGCCCTTGGTCAGCTGCGCGACAGCACCATGGCGCCACCAGATGCTGCCATCATCCTGCAGAGAGAACTCATCGGGCTTCGCTGCGGCAAGGGCCGCTGCACGGGCCATGAGCTCCGGCTGCAGCGCCTTGAGGGCGGCAAAACGCACGGCTTTCTCATGCGGACCTTTGGCTTTCGGGTCGAGAATAAACTGGAAGCCCAAGAGCCGTCCGACGAATTCGCCTTCCACGACGACCTCTCCATTGTTGCGCACGCCTCCTAAGAGAGGTGCATCGTCTTTCAAACGCTTCAAAAGCACTGACGTTCTTCGGTCAACGAAGCGTTGCGTCAGCCGCTCATGCAGCACATCGGAAAGCCGGTCTTCGATTCGCCGTGCTTCGTTCTGGAAGAACAGAGCATCGTCGAGCCAACCGGCGCGGTGGCTCAGATACGTCCAAGTGCGCACATGGGCAATGCGGTTCGAGACCGTATCGACATCGCCCTTAGTGTTATTGAGCCGCGAGAGCTGCGTCTCGGCCCATTCCCGGCCGATCCGCCCGCGATCAATCAGCTGGTGGTAGAGCTCGCCGAGCATGATGGCGTGCTCGTCGGGGGTCACTTTGCGGAAGTCGGGGACCTGACAGACCTCCCAAAGGAGTTTGAGGGCCGCACCGCCTTTAGCCATGTCTTTAATATCATGGCGCCGGGCGAGGCGGCGCAGGGCATCCTCGTCGTCATCCATCCGAGCCCTGACGAGGTCTTGATCACCCGGTGAGGTCTCAAGCGCATGGAGGAGGGCGGGGAGGCTATCAAACCGCAGTTTGGGGTTGCGCCATTGGAGCGCTGTGACCGGTTCGAACTGGTGCTCCTCGACCTGCTCGACCAGCTCGTCGTCAAAGAGTGGGCACTCAGCTGTTGAACCCCACGTGCCGTCTTTGATGTGCCGCCCCGCGCGGCCAGCGATCTGCGCGATCTCTGATGGGTAGAGATGGCGCGCATTCTTGCCGTCAAACTTCCGTCCCTGGGCAAAGGCGACATGGTCTATATCCATGTTGAGGCCCATGCCTATGGCGTCCGTGGCGACGAGATAGTCGACCTCGCCTTCGTTATAGAGCGCAGCTTGCGCATTCCTCGTCCGTGGGCTGAGCGCCCCCATAACGACCGCAGCCCCGCCCCTCTGCCGACGGATGAGTTCGGCGATCGAATAGACGTTCTCTGCACTGAAAGCGACAATTGCCGAGCGGCGCGGAAGGCGGGTCACCTTCTTATGCCCCAGATAGGAGAGGTGCGAGAACCGCTCCCGCGCCATGAACTCAATATCCGGGATCAGGCGCTTGAGGATCGGCGCCATCGTGTCCGAGCCAAGGAGCAACGTCTCATGGCGCCCGCGGGCATGGAGGATGCGGTCGGTGAAGATCCGTCCGCGCTCGGGATCGGCCGCGAGCTGGACCTCATCGATCGCAAGGAAGCTGACCTCGCGCTCCAGCGGCATCGCCTCCACCGTGCAGACCCAGTAGGAGGGCTTGGACGGGATGATCTTCTCCTCACCCGTCACCATCGCGACCGCGCGCTCGCCGCGCTTGGACACCATTTTTTCATAGACCTCGCGTGCGAGCAGCCTCAGCGGCAGACCGATCATGCCCGTCGCATGAGCCGCCATGCGCTCAAGCGCGTAGTGGGTTTTGCCGGTGTTGGTGGGGCCCAGGACAGCCGTGATTCCACTCGGGCCAAGGCCCGTCGGCATGCGGGTGGAAGAGGACATGACACCCCGGGTTGAGCAGGGTTTTGCGCCGCGGTCAAAGCCGCGCTAATGGCTTCTGCTACGGGTAAGAGACGAGGGACGTCGCGCAAGGACGCGCGGTTCCGAGGGGAGTGCATAATGACCACGAGGATAAGCCAGGCGGCGGTTCGGGGCGCGATCGGCCTGATCGCAGCGTTCATGCTATCCGCTTGTGGCGAAAGCGTTTCCCAGGACGAAGCTGGCGCGCCGCCGGCCGAGGCGTTGCCCGAAGATGCGCTCGGCACAGCGGCCCCTGAGGAGCTGAAGACCGCGCAATGCGTTCTCTGGCCGGGCGAGTATCGCGGCGATTGCCTGTTTGAGCCGCGCGGCCGCGGGTCGTTCGCGGTCACGCGGGATGACGGCAAGCCGTTCTATGACGACGTCCTCGAGGTCGTCGTTATGATCTACGCCCAGGGCGAGGCCAATGTCCGCAGCCGACTTGCAAGCGGTACGACCGCTGAATGGGGCGACGCCATGCGGTCAGAAAGCTATCCTGCCTGCTGGATTGGAACGGATTTCTCCGTCTGCGCTTATTGATCACTGCCAGTTACCTGAGGTTCATGCGACGCCCGCCGCGACCGTGCCCAATATGCACTGCGAACCGCCGGATGGAGTGAGTGTTGAGCGAACAGAACGGGCGCCTAGAGCAATGCGACGTCGGCGGAGGACGCCGCATCACCGCCTCGATTTTCGGATCACGACAGGCCGAACGCGTTCTTCTGTTCGATGCTGGCTCGTTCGGCTCATGGGTCGATGGCGCGCATCTCTGCCGAGAGCTCGCAGCGCGGGGGTGGCTGGCTGTCACCCATTCAAGGGCGGGGATGTATCCTAGCGAGCCTGCGCCAGAGGGTACCGTGCTTGACCCCCGGTTTCATGTTGCAGACATGCTCCGGCTGCTTGATACTCTTGAGATCCCTGTGCCAATTGTCCTGGCAGGTCATTCGATGGCCGGACTGCGCCTGCACCATGCGGGCAACGTCACGGCCGATCGGCTTCGCGCGCTCGCCTTTATTGATGCTGTCTGCCCAAGCCTCGCCAAGCAGCGGACCTGGGCCGGATGGACCGTCTTTGCCAAGACGATTGCCCAAACCGGTGTTCAGGTGATGGGCAGCGCCATCGGCCCGATGCTCGAGAACTTCCACCCCAATGTCCTTGAGCTTGATGGCGACGAGCGACTGTCGAAGGTCAAGTCGATCAGCTCGCCAGAGCATCTCGCCACTGCCGCGGATGAGCTGAGGGCCATGGACCGACAATCGCGGGATGTGGAGGTCGAGGAGGCGCTGCACCTACCGGCGCTGTTCGCCACCGCGACACCGGTGAGCCAAGGCACAACGGCCCTGATGAAACGATATGCCGAAGCAGGCACCTGGGCGGACCGGCTCAAATTTCCTGCTGAGGGCCACATTTCGATCCTGACGCCGCCAGCGACCGACACGATCGCTGACGGGATCGATGAGCTTTGGGAGGTCTCAGGGGCGGCCTAGCGGCCGTTGCCGAGCCTTGCGGGGATATCCATCAGCAGGCGACGTGCCAGATAGTCCGGCTTCGCATCAATAAGGCCATCGGCGATAAACGGCGCCTCTGAGAAATGCGCAAGCGCCATACCGGCTTGATAGCAGGCGCTGATCGCGGCACCCACGCGGCGCGACGCGTCGAATTTGGTGATGATGCAGCGGCGCACACCGATGTCAGCGAAGGCTGCAACCCAGTCGGTGTGCTCGGAGACGTCGCCGGATGCGGGGATCACCAAAATCATTTCTGCACCGAGGGCTTCGCGGAATGCGCGGACGGCTTGCACGTCAGCGGTCGCGAAGGGGCTAACGCCCGGCGTATCGAGAATAATGCCCTCAGCTGGCCGTTCTTGGCGGATGATCTGGGCGACCTGACGTGGTTCTTCGACAGCCCAGAACCGGGTGTCGAGCGCGTCAGCATAGGTCTGCATCTGCTCAATCGCGCCAGCGCGGCCAACATCGGCCGAGATGAAACCAAGACGCCCGCCCTGTGCCGCTGCGCCAGCCGCCAGTTTGGCCGCAGAGGACGTCTTCCCGGCACCAGTCTGGCCAATCAGCATGATAGGGACGTCGCGGGTGATATCGAGCGGTGCAAAGCGCATCACCCGCGAAAGGGCGTGGCTCAGCTGAGTCAGCTCGTCGCTGCGACCGCCAAGCTCATGCGCCTCGTCAACGAGCGCACGGATGAGCCGCGGGGTCAGACCATGGCGAGCAAAGCGCTGCTCCCAGCGCCGATAGAGCGGGTCGCCCTGCGAAGGATCGCGCGCCAGTTTCCGAGAGAAATCGCCGCGCAGCGCGCCCATGGGGGCTTCCTCGCGGGGGGGCGCTGACCGTTGCGCAGCCTGGGGATCAACGCGCGGCTCGCGAAGCCCGCCAATGCTCGGTGCGGGCGCTTGCGGGGCCGATTGGGGGCGACCGAAGGCACCATTGGTGGCGCCGCCTTCACCCTTGAACAGGGGCTGACCGCGGCGAATGGCCCGTAGCTCCACACCCCCGTCGGGGCGGCGCCGCGTCGCGATCACCACCGCATCATCGCCAAGGGCTCTGCGCATCGCCCGTTTTGCCTCATCGACCGAGGAACCTTGAAAGGTCTGATAACTCATGGAATTCGGCGCAGCTCTTTCCCGTGCATCAAGATAGCACGCCGAGCGTCCTAACGGTTCATAGGCTAAGCTGAAAGGTCCGCGCATGATAACCCTCGCTCAGAAAAAAACTCTGAGCCCACTGCTGCTTCGATGGGATGAGGGATGCACACACTATGCCGCCCATGCGCGTGGTCGGCACATGGGCGGCAAGTGATTGAATTAGCGGTATTGCTGGACACGCGTGGCGCGGAGGCCCTGCATGCCGTGCTTGTCGATGGCGCGTTCCCAGGAAGCGAACTCTTCATCGGTGAGCTTGTAGCGATCACAAGCCGATTCCAGGCTCAAGAGACCCCCACGCACAGCTGACACCACTTCAGCTTTGCGGCGGATCACCCAGCGCTTGGTGTTTGGAGAAGGAAGGTCAGCAAGCGTCAGCGGCGTCCCATCAGGGCCGATCACATAGGGCTCACGTTGCTGTCTTTGCGTCATCAAACCGTTCATTCACTATCCCCACGTCAGACCACCCCCACGGCGGCATTGCTGCGTCTTGAGAAGTGATAATACGTAACGCCCGCTAAGATTGGCCTAAGCGGCACGGTTGAAAGCGGGTTAAGTACATGACGAAAAAAGGCTTTTTAGGGGCACTTCATGTACCGTCGCGAAACAGATCACGCTCTGTTGTTCCCGAATGAGGCGTTTGGTGAGGTCTGTTGCCGAAAAATGAAGCGAATACCGCTAACCTTGGTGATTATTGGTAACGTCTTGGACGCTGTCCTTAAGAGGGGCCAAATCCGGCTCCATGGGTTCCCGCCGTGCCGTCACCGACCACAGACGCTCGGCGCTATAATGACGCTTGAGCCAGTCCATTCCGCCCAGCGGTGAGGCCATCACTGCTTGGTGCATCGCTGTGAGGGGCCGATCCTGCATTCTGGCGACCACCATCGTCGCTAAAGCCATCGACGCATAGGTGATGGTCGCGTGGTAGCCGTCGGTGTCGGTGTTCTCACCGCCCGTCGCCACATTGTAAGGCGGAATGGCGGCGGCCATCGCTTCGAAAGGCTCGTCCTCCTCCAAGGCGAAGACGATCGCGGCTGCCCAGTGACCGGCGTGGGTCCATTGTGCCTTGGGTAGCGTCAGATCGCGCAGACCCGCTGCCACAGCCTTGATCTCAGCATCATTGAGCGATGAAGCGTGCACGCTGCCCACCCCGTTCTTGACGGTTCCCGCGCGCCGCTGCATGGCACGCCTTTCTTCGTTAGGACGATCTATCATGCATGCTTATCGCTCGCACCATTGCGGCGCGCTCCGGGCCTCCGATGTCGGATCTGAGGTTCGTCTTTCTGGCTGGGTTCACCGGAAGCGCGACCATGGCGGCCTTCTCTTCATCGACCTGCGCGACCATTACGGCCTGACGCAGATCCTGTGCGAACCGGAGGAAGCCTTCTTCGCGGAGGTCGAAGCCGTGCGGGCGGAGAGCTGTATCCGTATCGACGGCGTGGTCGTCGCACGGGATGATGATGCGAAGAACCCCAACCTCGCCACCGGTGAGATCGAAGTCCGTATCAAGAGCTTTGAGGTGATGAGCGCAGCAGGCGATCTGCCGCTGCCGGTCTTTGGCGAGCCTGACTATCCTGAAGACATCCGTATGCGGCACCGTTATCTCGATCTCCGCCGCGAGACGATGCACAAGAACATCGCGATGCGCTCAGGCGTCGTGGCCAGGCTCCGCCGCGGCATGGAAGACGCGGGCTTCACCGAATACCAGACCCCGATCCTAACGGCCTCGTCGCCGGAGGGCGCGCGGGACTTCCTGGTGCCGTCCCGGCTTCACCCAGGCAAGTTCTTCGCGTTGCCGCAAGCGCCGCAGATCTTCAAACAGCTGATCATGGTCTCGGGCTTTGACCGCTATTTCCAGATCGCGCCTTGTTTCCGCGACGAGGACGCACGGGCTGACCGCTCGGCGGGTGAGTTCTACCAGCTCGATATCGAGATGAGCTTTGTTGAGCAGCAAGAAGTGTTCGATACGACCGGTCCCGTGGTCGAGGCTGCATTCAAGGCCTTTGCTGGTGAGCGCCAAGTCGACGACTACAGCACCTGGCAGCATATTCCTTATGCTGAATCGATGCTGAAATATGGCTCGGACAAGCCAGACCTCCGCGTGCCGCTCGAGATGCAGATCGTCACTGACCACTTCAAAGGTTCGGGCTTCAAGATCTTCGCCTCGATGGCGGAGGATTCGGAGAAGCAAATCCGCGCGATCCCTGCGCCGAGTGGCGGTAGCCGGGCCTTCTGTGACCGGATGAACTCCTGGGCGCAGAAGCAAGGCCTTCCCGGCATGGGCTATATCATGTTCGACGATGGCGACGGCAAAGGCCCGCTCGCGAAGAACATCGGCCCCGAGCGCACCCACGCGATCCGCGAGCAGCTGGGCCTCGGGGCAGGGGATGCTGCGTTCTTCCTCGCCGGTAAACCAGAAGAGTTTGAGAAGATCGCTGGCGCCGCGCGGGTGGAGATCGCTCGCGAGCTCCAAGGCATGGGCAAGACCATGCACGATGGCTCGCCGCTTTTTGACGAGAACCGTTTCGCCTTCTGCTGGATCGTCGACTTCCCGATGTATGAGTGGGACGAAGAGCACAAGAAAGTCGAGTTCGGCCACAACCCGTTCTCGATGCCGCAAGGCGGTTTGGAAGCGCTGGAAGCGGCGATCACTGACGAAGAGGTCCTGGCCCTCAAAGCCAACCAGTACGATCTCGTCTGCAACGGCTATGAAATGGCGTCGGGCGCGATCCGGAACCACAAGCCACAGATCATGTATGCAGCGTTTGCCAAGGCAGGTTACGGACCTGAGGTCGTAGAAAACGAGTTCGGCGGCATGCTGAACGCGTTCAAATACGGCGCGCCTCCCCATGGCGGGGTCGCTTACGGTGTCGACCGGATCGTCATGCTGCTCGCGGATCAGGAGAACATCCGTGAGGTGACGATGTTCCCGCTGACGCAGAACGCCGAAGACCTGCTCCTCGGTGCGCCATCAGAGGCATCGCCGGAACAGCTCAAGGACGTGCACATCCGGGTCGTCCAGCCGATCAAAGAGGCCTAAGCCGAGGCGATGGTGATCGCATCGCTCCTCACGGCTGTCATTCTCACTGCGTCCTCTGCCGAGGAGGAGGCGGTGCTTGATATGCTCGATCGCTTCTTTGTGGCGCTGGAGCGTGCCGATACGGACGCCATGCGGACGATGGTGGAGGAAGAGACGATCCTCACGTCGCTTCGCCCTGGCGA